>JAOUCV010000049.1 GCA_029859555.1 Gammaproteobacteria bacterium | reverse complement strand
CTAACAGCAACCACTACACCAATGGGTTCAAGACGGGTCATCGCCAGCCGGTTGTCAGAGGCTGTATTGATGCCCATCGGGATTTCACGACCGGCCGCCGTGCGCAGACACTCGATGCAGTTGTGAACCCCGTCAATAGCGCGATCAACTTCAACCCGTGAGTCGACCAGCGGCTTGCCGCCCTCGGCTGCCGCTGCCAGCGCCAGCTCATCGCGCTGCTCGCTCATCAGCTGTGCTGTTTTTTGCAGGATGCTGATGCGCTGCTGTTTCGATAGCCATGTGCTGCGGTCACGAAACAAGCCATAAGCCGTTGTCAGCGCCTGTTGCACGGCTGCCGCATCAGCCGTATCAACCGTGGCAAGCAGCGTATTGTCATACGGTGCCCTGACTTCCAGCTGCTTGCCGGATGCTAGAGCCCCCGGGATCATCAGTTTAAAATGTGCTGGCATTGGTTTGCTCCAAAAACTCCTGATTCTGATTCAACCGATCAAGCGCCGGGCATAAAGCAGAAGGGATTCTCTTTTTAACGCTAAAGGCAGGAGGATTATGACCCCCAATCGGAAACGCTAAATCGGGCAGACAATATTGCCGAGACGTTCGGTCAGCAACATGTTCTCGCGATAATCGATCGGCACAACGACCAGACTGGGCCCCTTCTCATCCAGCGCCTGCCTGAGGACAGCGGCAAGATCCGCACTGTTGGGCACATGGTGTCCATGCCAGCCAAACGAGTCTGCCAGCTTCATCCAGTCGGGATTGCCAAAGGCAAGATCGGTATGCCGGCCGAATTCACCCTGCTGTTTCCAGGCAATCAGGCCGTAGGCATGGTCTTCCCAGATCATCACCACAATATCCGAGTTGAGCCGCCGGGCTGTCTCCATCTCCTGCACGTTCATCAGGAAACCGGCGTCACCGCAGATCGCCATCACCTTCCTGTCGGGATGCACCAGGTTGGCGGCAACCACACCGGGCAGTGCAAACCCCATGGAACAGAAACCGTTTGGAATCAGGCAGGTATTGGGTTCGTGACACTGGTAACAGCGCGCAATCCACATCTTGTGGGCCCCCACATCCGAGAGCAGGATGTCATGGGGACCCATCGCCTCGCGCACGTCCCAGAGAACCTTTTGTGGCCGAATAGTCCCCTCGGTCAGGTCATCCTTGTGCGCTGCAATCTCGGCCAGCATGTCACGCCTGACGACCGTCTGCTGCAAGTTGGCATATGAAAGCCCGCCACCGGCATCTACACGCTGCACCAGTTGTTCCAGGGTATGCGTCAGGTCACCGATGAGCTCGGTATCAGGGTGATAATTTGCATCAATCTCGGCTGGCAGAACATCCGCATGGATAATGTCCTTGTCACCGTCAGGATTCCACAGGCTCGGGTGGTACTCCACCATGTCATAGCCCAGCGTAATAATCAGGTCGGAGGCCGCCAGCCCGCAATCACCGACATCCCTGGCCGCCAGCCCCACGGTAAACAGGCAGTAATCCGCATCCATGTCCACGCACCCCTTGGCCATAAAGGTACTGATCACACCAATGCCGGTTTTCTCACACAGGCGCCGCAGGTGTTTACTGGCACGGCGGCGAATACAACCGTTACCGGCAATAATAATCGGGCGCTTCGCATTACGAATCTTTTCAAAGGCCACATCCAGGATAAAACCATCGGCAACCGGACGCCTGAACAGGCGCGGCGTTAACGGTTCGGCAGTGGTGTCATTCCTGGCAATATCTTCCGGCAGTTCGATCAGGCAGGCGCCGGGTTTCTCGGTACGCGAAAGTCGCACCGCCTTGCGCACGATCTCGGGAATAGTATCCTCGTGCAACACGCCCATCGCCCACTTGGTCACCGGCTCAAACATGGAGACCACATCCATAATCTGGTGTGATTCCTTGTGCAACCGCGTCGAGGCTCCCTGCCCGGTCAACACCAGCATCGGTGCCCGGTCCATATTGGCGTCCGCCACACCGGTAATCAGGTTGGTGGCACCCGGCCCCAGCGTACCCAGGCACCCGGCCGGATTGCCGGTGAGCCGGCCATAGATCTCGGCCATAAAAGCGGCGCCCTGCTCATGCCGTGTCAGGATGAAGCGGATTTTCTTCGACTTCTCCAGCGACATCATGAAATCGGCATTTTCCTCACCCGGCACACCAAAAATATACTCGATGCCTTCATTCTCGAGGCATCTAACGAACAGATCTGATGCTTTCATGATGCTCCCCCGTGGTTTATTGCGACAGCCCGGCTCCCGTTCCCGGCCGCCGCTCCAAGACTACCAGTTCTTAAAGATTGACCCCGCAGGTTTTATATTAGCTCAAATGCGATTTCCGTTAGCGAACAGCCCCTTTTACTGGCATGTCACTACGCTCTTTAACCTGTCCTGCCGTTCAACAGCCTCATTACAGGCAATAAAAAAACCGGGCATTGCCCGGTTTTCAGTACTGATATGCTGCTTTTATTGCCGCTGGCTAGATAACCGCTTCTTCCTCGCCCTGCGGACGATCAACCAGTTCGATGTAGGCCATCGGTGCCTTGTCGCCGGAACGTAAACCGGTTTTCAGAATACGCAGGTAACCACCCGGGCGCTCCTGGTAACGCGGTCCCAGCTCATCGAACAGCTTGGTGACGACGTCGCGGTCACGCAGACGGCTGAAAGCGACACGGCGCTTGTGCACAGAGTCCGACTTGGCCATGGTAATGAAAGGCTCGGCGATACGTCGTAGCGCCCTGCCTTTCGGCAAGGTGGTTTTAATGATTTCGTGGCGCAGCAGTGACACGGTCATGTTCTGGAACATGGCCTTGCGGTGTGAACTGTTGCGGTTTAATTGCCGTCCTGTCTTGCGATGACGCATTGTTAGATCCCGTTACTGGTTGCGGACGCCGCTT
Source organism: Gammaproteobacteria bacterium (assembly GCA_029859555.1). Classification (GTDB taxonomy): domain Bacteria; phylum Pseudomonadota; class Gammaproteobacteria; order UBA9214; family UBA9214; genus UBA9214. Next base: position 7,982 of record JAOUCV010000049.1, on the reverse strand, counting down.
CCGGCTCCTTTACACTCAAACTGGCAGGTGGCCAGTTTTCAAGACGCATACCCAAAGACAGTCCCTTGGTGGCCAGTACATCCTTGATCTCTGTCAGGGACTTCTTGCCCAGGTTCGGGGTCTTGAGTAATTCAACTTCGGTGCGCTGAATCAGGTCACCGATAAAATAAATACTTTCTGCCTTGAGGCAGTTGGCTGAACGTACCGTCAGCTCCAGGTCATCGACCGGACGCAGCAGAATCGGATCAATGTCGGCTTCCGGAGAATTCGCCGGTTCCTGCTTACTCGCCTGCAGGTCAACAAATGCACCCAACTGGTCCTGCAGAATGGTAGCGGCGTGGCGAATAGCTTCTTCCGGGTCCACGGTACCATTGGTTTCGATGTCGATAATCAGCTTGTCGAGGTCAGTACGCTGTTCCACGCGCGCACGGTCAACATTGTATGAAACACGGCTAACCGGACTGAAAGAGGCATCCAGCTGCAGGCTGCCAATAATGCGGCCCTCACCTTCTTCGTTCTCGCGACGTGTTGCCGGCTGATAACCGCGGCCCTTGGCAACCTTTAGCGTCATGGAAAGCTCACCGGCCTTGGTCAGGTTGGCGATCACGTGGTCCGGGTTTACCACTTCTACATCGTGATCCAGCGTGATGTCACCTGCGGTGACCGGGCCAGGTCCCTTCTTTTTCAATGTCAGGGTTGCCTCGTCACGGCTATGCATGCTCAGCGCAACCTGCTTCAGGTTCAGCAGGATATCAATGACGTCCTCCTGCACACCTTCAATTGTCGAGTACTCATGCAATACGCCTTCAATCTCGGCATCAATAATTGCTGAACCCGGCATAGATGAAAGCAAAATACGACGCAGCGCATTACCCAGGGTGTGCCCAAAACCGCGTTCCAGCGGCTCCAGCGTTACCCTGGCATGCTTACCGGTGACAGCCTGCACATCGACAATGCGCGGCTTCAGAAATTCGTTGACTTTACCCAGCATGAAATAAGCCTCTCAATTCTTACTTGGAATACAATTCTACAATCAGATGTTCATTGATATCAGCCGGCAGCTCACTGCGCTCCGGACGTGATTTATAGACACCTTCCATTTTCTTTGTGTCTGTATCAACCCACTCTGAAATACCGCGCTGCTGCGCAAGCTCCATTGCCGAACTGATACGCAATTGCTTGCGGCACTTTTCGTTTATGCTGACCACATCATCCGGCTGCACCTGGTATGAGGGTATATTCACACGAGAACCATTGATGCTGATGCCGTTGTGGCGCAATAGCTGACGTGATTCGCTGCGTGAAGACGAGAAGCCCATACGATAAACGACATTGTCCAGGCGACCTTCCAGTAGCTGCAACAGGTTCTCACCGGTAGAGCCCTTGGTAGAAGCCGCTTTCTGGTAGTAATTACGGAATTGCTTTTCAAGCACACCGTAGATGCGACGCAGTTTCTGCTTCTCGCGCAACTGGGTGGCGTAATCAGAAAGCCGTGTTCGACGCTGACCGTGCTGACCTGGCGGGAACGGACGTTTTTCGACCGGGCACTTTGAGGTGAAGCATTTCTCGCCTTTCAGAAACAACTTGCCACCTTCGCGGCGACACTGACGGCACTTGGAACCAGTATATTTTGCCATTTTCTCTTTCCTTCCTAGACGCGACGCTTTTTAGGTGGACGACATCCGTTATGCGGTATCGGTGTCACGTCTGTAATGTTGGTAATCTGGAACCCGGCATTGTTGAGCGCACGAACAGCAGATTCACGACCGGGACCCGGACCCTTGACCTCAACCTCAAGGTTTTTCATGCCGAATTCCTTTACTTTATCACCGGCTTTTTCTGCGGCAACCTGGGCTGCAAACGGCGTGCTCTTGCGAGACCCGCGAAAACCCGAACCACCAGCAGTCGCCCAGGCCAGGGCATTACCCTGCCGGTCGGTAATCATGATGATGGTATTGTTGAATGATGCGTGAATGTGGGCGATGCCGTCAGCAACGTCCTTCTTCACCTTCTTCTTTACTGGTGCCTTTGCCATACTGTTTTCCGGTTTATATAGGTTTGCCTGGTTTAATCAGGAAATTACTTGCGAATCGGGCGACGCGGTCCCTTGCGGGTGCGTGCATTAGTCTGTGTCTGCTGTCCACGCAGTGGCAGGCCACGACGATGACGGATACCACGGTAGCAGCCCAGGTCCATGAGGCGCTTGATGTTCATGGAGATAGTACGGCGCAGGTCACCCTCGATGGTGTACTTGACAACCTCTGTACGAATCGCCTCAACCTCTGCCTCGGTCAGGTCCTTGATTTTTACATCCGGCTTGATACCACTGTCGTCACAGATCTTGCGCGCAGTGACGCGACCAATGCCATAAATACCTGTCAGGGCAATCCCCGCATGTTTGTGCGGCGCTATGTTAATTCCGGCGATACGGGCCATCTAAATCATCTCCAACGCAATATTGTAAAAGTGCGGCGCGAAAAGCAGGTAAGCATAGCCTTTGGCTGCCGATAAATCAATCACAGAAGGCCTCACAGGAACTCCGTAGCGGACTCCCGGAAGCGTCAATACTTTCAATTATTTCAACATCTTGCATAACAACCGAAACTGCCTAGCCCTGCCGCTGCTTGTGACGACCATCTTTACAGATGACGCGCACAACACCATTGCGACGTACAACCTTGCAGTTACGACATATACGCTTGACTGAAGCACGTACTTTCATGTCATTTACCTCGTGTGGCCCGCTGCTATCGCAGCATGCCGGTTCCGCCATGTCCCTTCAGGTTCGCTTTTTTCATCAAGCCGCTGTACTGGTGAGAAACCAGATGCGTTTGAACCTGCGCCATAAAGTCCATGGTCACTACAACGATAATCAGTAACGATGTGCCGCCAAAGTAGAACGGTACATTCCAGTAGAGAATCAGAAACTCCGGCATCAAACACACCAGAGTAATGTATACCGCACCCGCGGCTGTCAGCCGGGTCATGACACCATCGATATAGTTGGCGGTCTGCTCGCCTGGACGAATCCCGGGAATAAACGCACCGGACTTCTTCAGGTTGTCTGCGGTATCGCGCGCATTGAATACCAGCGCTGTATAGAAAAAGCAGAAAAACACGATCGCCAGCGCATAAAAAAGCACATACAGCGGCTGACCGGGAGACAGTGTTGCCGAAATATCCCTGAGCCAGCCCATGCCTTCTTTCTGCCCTACCCAGCTACCCATGGTTGCCGGAAACAGAATAATACTGGATGCAAAAATCGGCGGAATAACACCGGCCATGTTGAGCTTTAACGGCAGGTGCGTACTTTGTGCGGCATACACCTTGCGACCTTGCTGGCGCTTGGCGTAATTCACGGTAATGCGGCGCTGGCCTCGCTCAACAAATACAACAAAGCCGGTAACCGCGAGTATCAGTGCAAACAGTACCAGGATAGTGAGCACATTCATTTCACCGGTACGCGCAAGTTCCAGCGTGCCACCAATAGCCGACGGCAGGCCGGCCACAATACCGGAGAAGATAATGATTGAAATACCGTTGCCAACACCGCGTTCGGTTACCTGCTCACCGAGCCACATCAGGAAGATAGTACCGGTTACCAGGGTAACAACAGCGGTCAGTACAAAGCCGCCGCCCGGATTCATCACCAGGTTGCTGCCGGCAATCTGCTGCCCCTGCAGCGCTGATGAAATACCGAATGCCTGCATGGTGGCCAGGCCAACGGTACCGTAGCGCGTATACTGGGTAATCTTGTGGCGACCGGCTTCACCGCCTTCTTTCTTCAATGCTTCCAGCGACGGTACTGTCACTGTCAGCAGGTTCATAATAATAGAGGCCGAGATATACGGCATGATGCCAAGTGCAAACAGGGACAGACGTTCCAGTGCGCCACCGGAAAACATGTTGAACATTTCCAGGATGGTGCCGCGCTGCTGGTCAACCAGTGCAGCCAGCACAACCGGATCTATTCCGGGTAACGGAATAAAGGTCCCGATACGGAAGACAATGATGGCGCCAATGACGAAAAAGAGCCGCTGACGCAGCTCTTTCATTTGCCCCAGCCCGGAAGCTGCGCCTGATACTGAAGATCCGATAGCCATTTATTCCTCGATCTTGCCCCCGGCTGCTTCAATTGCTGCACGAGCACCCCTGGTGACCTTGATACCTTTTAATGTAACGGCCTTCTCGATAGTGCCGGAAGCGAACACTTTCACTGTTTTCACTTCACGTGAAATCAGGTTGGCCTTTTTCAGGCTATCCATGTCGACCACGTCACCCTCAACCAGTGCCAGCTCGTTCAAACGCAACTCGTCAACAAAGCGGGACTTGCGTGCAGTAAAGCCCACCTTCGGCAAGCGACGCTGCAACGGCATCTGGCCGCCTTCAAAACCTATCTTGTGAAAACCGCCAGAACGTGATTTCTGACCCTTGTGACCACGGCCACAGGTTTTTCCAAGACCGGAGCCGATACCACGGCCCACGCGCTTGCTGTCTTTTCTGCTACCCGCACCGGGTTTTAACGTATTAAGACGCATTTTCTATTCCTCGATCCTTACCATGTAAGAGATCTTGTTAATCATGCCGCGAATTTCCGGCGTGTCATCAAGCTCAACGGTATGTCGTATGCGACGCAGGCCCAGACCAATCAACGTGGCCTTGTGACTTTTCAGACGACCGTTACCGCTCTTTGTCTGTGATACTCTGATTTTTTTTGCAGCAGCCATGACTTACTCCATGATCTCCTCGACCTTCTTGCCACGTTTGCTCGCCATATCCTGGGGCGAACGCATGTCCTGAAGCCCGCGAATAGTGGCACGCAATACATTGATCGGGTTGTTGGAACCGATACACTTGGCAAGCACGTCACGCACACCGACAACCTCGAACACAGCGCGCATCGCGCCACCGGCAATAATACCGGTACCTTCAGATGCCGGCTTCATGAACACCTTGGCCGCACCATGACGGGCAGTCAGCGGGTATTGCAGCGTGTCGCCCTTCAGGTTGACAGCAATCATGTTCTTGCGAGCGGCTTCCATTGCTTTCTGGATAGCGACTGGCACTTCACGTGCCTTGCCATAGCCATAACCAACCCGACCTTCGCCATCACCAACGACTGTCAGTGCCGTAAAGCCGAATTGACGACCGCCTTTTACAACCTTGGCTACGCGATTAACCGTAACCAGCTTTTCCAGCAGTCCATCGCCCTGCGCCTGTGTGTCTACTCTTGCCATAACTGAACCCTTGTCAGAAATCGAGGCCGCCCTCACGAGCAGCCTCCGCCAGCGCCTTCACGCGGCCGTGATATTTAAAACCGGAACGGTCGAATGCCACTTTCGTAACACCGGCGGTCTTGGCACGTTCTGCCACCACCTTGCCCACTACTGTTGCCGCTGCAGCACCACCGGTTTTCTCAACATCCTTGCGCACTTCCTTGTCGAGGGTGGAAGCACTGGCAAGAACCGTATTGCCTTCAGGCGAAATAACCTGTGCATAGATATGGCGCGGCGTCTTGTGAATACACAGGCGGGTAGCACCAATGTTCTGGATATGCGCCCTGCCGCGACGTGCCCGGCGTAAACGTGTCTGTTTCTTGTTCATAATAATCTTTGCCTATTTCTTCTTGGCTTCTTTACGGACAATGTGCTCGCCCGCATAACGTACACCCTTGCCCTTGTATGGTTCAGGTGGACGGAATGCACGAATTTCTGCAGCTACCTGTCCGACCTTTTGCTTGTCACTGCCACTGATAACAATTTCTGTCTGGCTGGGCGTTGCAGCGGAAATACCTTCCGGGAGTGTATAGTCAACCGGATGGGAAAAACCCAGCGACAGATTAAGCACCTTGCCCTTGGCCTGGGCACGATAACCAACGCCGACCAGTTCAAGTTTCTTCTCGAAACCGTCACTCACACCCATAACAAGGTTGCTGACCACAGAACGCGTGGTACCAGCCAGCGCATTGGCAGCCTTGGATTCATCACGGGCCCTGAAAGTCAGCTGGCCGTCTTCACGAGCCACTTCCACCAGGTCATGGACCTTGTGTTCCAGCGTTCCCTTCGGTCCCTTGACACTCAACTGCTGGCCGTTTTCGGTGATTTCCACCGCAGCTGGCACGGTTACCGGTTTGTTTGCAACTCTAGACATGTCTTTTTCCGCTTAACTTATTAACTTACTACACAAAGAACTTCGCCACCTTCACCGGCAGCACGGGCCTGACGATCACTCATAACACCCTTGGAAGTTGAAATAATTGCTACGCCAAGACCGTTCTGAATGCTGGGCAGTTCACCCTTGCCCTTGTAGAGGCGCAGTCCGGGGCGACTTGAACGCTGAATCATCTCGATAACAGGCTTGCCGTCGTAATACTTCAGATTAATCGTCAAAACCGGCTTGCCATCCTCTTCAGAGGTTGAAAAGTCTGCGATATAACCTTCGTCCTTCAGGACATTTGCAATCGCACATTTCAGCCGCGATGAAGGCATGGAAACCTCCACCTTGTTGGCGGACTGGCCGTTACGAATACGGGTCAGAAGATCAGCTATGGGGTCAGTCATCATAATAATTTACCAGCTTGCCTTGACGAGCCCGGGGATATCACCACGCATGGCGGCCTCACGAAGCTTGTTTCTGGAAAGTCCGAATTTTCTGTAATAACCGTGTGGCCTGCCGGTTACGCGGCAACGATTACGGCCACGTACCGGGCTGGCATCACGCGGCTGCTGCTGCAACTTCAGCTGCGCTGCATAGCGTTCATCATAAGTGCTGGTAGTGCTCTTGATGATCGCTTTCAGCTCGGCACGTTTGGTTGCAAACCGCTTGACCGCACGAGTGCGCTTGTTTTCACGGGCAATCATGGAATTCTTTGCCATCGTTCTACCTCAGTGCCTGAACGGGAAGTTAAACGCTGCAAGCAGTGCGCGCCCTTCTTCGTCCGTATTTGCAGTTGTTGTGAATGTAATATCAAGACCGCGCAAGGTATCAATCTTGTCGTAGTCAATCTCGGGAAAAATGATCTGTTCCTTGACGCCCATGTTGTAATTGCCACGACCATCAAATGACTTCGGATTCATACCACGGAAGTCACGAATACGCGGAATCGCAACACTGATCAACCGGTCAAGGAACTCGTACATCTGTTCACTGCGCAGGGTCACCTTGCAGCCAACCGGCCAGCCTTCACGCAGCTTGAAGCCGGCAACAGATTTACGTGCCTTGATGACGACAGGTTTCCGACCGGAAATCTTGGTCATGTCACCCACCGCATGCTCCATCACCTTGCGATCGGCAATAGCCTCGCCCACGCCCATGTTCAGCGTGATCTTGGTAATGCGTGGAATCTCCATCACATTCTTGTAACCAAACTGCTCCTGCAGCTTCCCGGTTACCGTTTCAGAATAAAAGTCTTTCAGCCTGGCCATATCTCTATACCATTACCTAAATGTCCACCACTTCACTGGTGGATTTGAAATAACGCACCTTGCGACCATCTTCCAGGAACTTGAAGCCTACCCGGTCACCTTTCTCGGTCTGCGGGTTATACAACATGACATTGGACGGATCGATCGGCATTTCCTTTTCGATGATGCCACCCGGCTGACCCTGGTTCGGATTCGGCTTGGTGTGCTTCTTGGCCATATTGACGTCAGAAACAATTAAATGGCCGTCAGGCAAAACACGTATTACGCTGCCTTGCTTGCCCTTGTCCTTGCCTGCTATCACGATGACCTCATCGCCTTTCTTGATTCTATTCATGTCTCAATTCCTACAGAACTTCCGGTGCGAGCGAAATAATTTTCATAAAGCGTTCGCTGCGCAGTTCACGGGTCACCGGGCCAAAAATACGCGTCCCGATTGGCTGCAGCTGTGCATTCAGCAATACTGCAGCATTCCCGTCAAAACGAATCAGCGAACCATCACCGCGACGCACACCCTTGCGGGTACGCACGACAACAGCATTGTAAACCTCGCCTTTCTTG
>JAOUCV010000321.1 GCA_029859555.1 Gammaproteobacteria bacterium | reverse complement strand
CAAGTACTGCAGGCACACGGTACAGGTGCATGTCAGCAGCGGGCAACGCGCCGGCGATATCGAGATCCGCATTGAAGACGACGGCCCCGGCATTGCAGCAGACCAGGTCGAGGCGGTGCTGCAACGTGGCACGCGCATGGATGAATCGCTGCCCGGTCAGGGTATTGGCCTGAGCATGGCCAACGAGATTATTAGCGTTTATGGCGGGCAACTGGCAATTGCAGCCAGCCCCCTTGGTGGCACCCTGCTACGGGTGAATTTCCAGCCATAATTGCGGCGCGGGTGCCGCTGCTGCAAAACCGCTCCAGTTAATATCATTTGCAGCAGTGCGCCCCAAGGAACAATTCTGTATACCGGGAGTCAGATACTACTGAGTTGCTAAAGACTAATCTCCCGCTCACAGGTACAGCCCCCATATGAACATCAAGCGCAGCGACAATCGCCCATTGTCACTATTGAGTATTTTAATCGTCATATTGCTGATGCCACTGGCATCCAATACAGCACAGGCAAACGCTTTCGAACGGCTGTTTGCTCCGAAAGCCGAGCGCTGGGAATTCTGGGATGCGCGAGCCCTCGATAACACCACACAAATCGATCACTCCGGGTGGAACATGTTCCTGGGGAAATACGTGCTGCAGGGTGAGGATGGCGTTAATCGCGTCCGCTATTCCAGCGTCAGCGATACTGACCGGCAACAACTCAGAAACTATATCGCTGCACTCGAACAAATACCGATCCGCCGTTACAGTTCTGAGCAACAGCTTGCTTACTGGATAAACCTTTATAACGCGGCGACGATCGATGTCGTCCTGCAACATTATCCGGTTAGCAGTATTCGCGACATTGACATAAGCCCCGGATTTCTTGCGGATGGCCCATGGAAGAAAAAACTGCTGTCCATCGAGGGCGAGCCGGTATCCTTGAACGACATTGAGCATCGTATCCTGCGACCTTTATGGCGCGACCCGCGTCTGCATTATGCCCTGAACTGCGCGTCAATCGGCTGCCCAAACCTGTCGGACAATGCCTATCATGCGGACACTATTGATACCCAGCTGGACCAGGCAGCCACAACTTATATCAACCAACCCCGCGGCGTTTCGTTCAATAACGGGAAGTTATATATCTCCAGCATCTACAGCTGGTTCAGGGCTGATTTCGGGGAATCAGATGCTGCAGTCATCGATCATTTGCGACTCTATGCCCTGGCACCACTGAAAGACGCCCTTGCCGACAGCGGGCGAATTGCGGGTTATCGCTATGACTGGTCACTGAATGATGCACCCTGAGGCCAGGCGCCAGGTAACACGCCTGTTCGCTGCACTCGAATACGGCGAACAACTGGCACATGATTGCGCCCGGCAACAGGCTTGCTGGATCGGCACCCCCCGGGCACAGCGTTTTCTGAATGCGCAGGCACGCCAGGAAGCAACACATGCCGCCTTTTATCGGCGTGCAGCAGAATGGCTGATGCCCGGGCATCACTACCAGGCACCAAAATCGTTACAGCAGTATGGCAGGCGACTGCAACGGGCTCTGGATAACAACGACCCCTGTGACTCACTGACAGGTTCCCAGATAGTCCTGGAAGGCTTTGGCGAACAGATCATCTTGCGTCTTAATCGCGGCATGGATAATCACGGTATTGGCTTTCGGCATCTGAGACGGATACTGCTGCGACAGGAGCGCAGCCACTATGCATTCGGACTGCATATGCTGCAGCAGCAAATTGCCACGGAACCTGCCAATTCCGGACGGGTTAAATCCCTGGCTGCAGATTATCTGCAGCAGGTACACGTCATCATCGATGAAATGTCCGATGTTTTTATCTCGCTGGATGAAGACCCCGGAGAGTATCTTAACGAGCTGCTGGGCAACCTGCCCGACTGGATACGCGGACCCTGCCCATGATCTCTGTCATCATTCCCGTTCTGAATGAAGAAAAAGCCCTGCCGGCAACACTGCAGCGGCTGTTCTCACAGCCAGGAGACTATGAAGTGCTGGCGATCGATGGTGGCAGTACTGACAATACTCTTGCAGTGATCAAGGCAGATAGCCGTATCCACCTGCATAGCTGCAACACCGGACGCGCCAGTCAAATGAACTATGGCGCCAGGCACGCGCAGGGAGAATGGCTGCTATTTTTGCATGCAGACACATTGCTCCCCGAGAATGCCCTGACAGCGGTACAACAGTTGCCTGACACGACACTTGCCGGGGGATTCCGGCACCGATTTTCAGGTAGCCAATGGGGATTACGGCTGATTTCCTGGCTGGATAATTTTCGGTGCCGTCGTACGCAGGTCTTTTACGGTGACCAGGCGATGTTCATGCGCAAGTCACTGTTTACCGAGCTGGGCGGTTTTCCTGATGAACCTGTGCTGGAGGATCTGCTGTTCAGCGAACAAATTGCCAATGTCACTACACCGATCATGATGGATAGTTATGTCATCACTGATTCACGCAAGTTTGAAAAAGCAGGTATCTGGCTGAGCTTGCTGCGCGTCATCCTCATTCAGATAAGTCACGAACTGAAACTGCCAACACCCGCGCTGAAGTTTTTTGCCAACGTGCGCTAGGCGGTGCGGTCACGCGCACCGCCATTGTCGCGGAGACAGCCAGACTTCACTTCATCGGCGACAGGCTGACATTCACCGGCATGCGTTCGCCGGGATCGTAAGACAATCGGGTTGTTTGCGTCTCCCCACCATAGCGGTATGTCACCCGGTAGCCGGAAATATGCTCACTGGCGCGTTGTTCCGTGACGTTTCTGCAGCGATGCTGTTGCTGCCATCGTTGCGTCTGACGACGAATATCATCACCGATGCTCGCCGCAACCTCGCTAAATTCCCGCGCCGACTCATCCGGTTCTGTACACACCCGGCGCGTCACCGGCTGATAGCGTGTTTCCATAACGGGCTCCACGCTCAATACCGGTGCATAAGCCTGGAACTCAATGGCGTTCGCTAGACCATTCACGGTCCAGGCAAGCAACAGGATTTGTATCTGTGTTATTTTTTTCATTGCCCTGCTCCTGTTCGTTTCATACCCACGCATTGTAGTTATCCAACTGTAGGAGCGCCGCCCCCGGCGCGATCGCGGCGAGGGCGCCGCTCCTACAAAACCGACCCGATGATTC
>JAOUCV010000048.1 GCA_029859555.1 Gammaproteobacteria bacterium | reverse complement strand
AATCGTCATCAAACCGATGGGTTTGCAGTTAAGCACGGTCAGTAGTGTATCCGGCGCTACCATTCTTGGTGATGGCAGTGTTGTCATGATACTCGATATGGCTGCGATTGCCCGCATCAATACCCGTATGCGGCCGGTTGATTTGCCGGTCATAAAGAAGACAGAAAACCGGCTGGTTGTAATGGTGGTGGATGATTCCATTACGGTCCGCAAGGTCACAACACGCCTGCTTGAACGTAATGGTTTCAAGGTGCTGACCGCAAAAGACGGTATTGATGCACTGGGACAGTTGCAGGAAAGTGTGCCGGATATGATGTTGCTTGATATCGAAATGCCGCGCATGGATGGTTTTGAACTTGCTACGCATGTACGCAATGACGATCAGCTAAAACACGTACCGATCATCATGATTACTTCACGTACCGGCGACAAGCATCGTGAACGTGCAGAGGAGATTGGCGTGAATAATTATCTGGGCAAGCCTTACCAGGAAAATGATCTGCTGGATTCCATTCAACAGATTATAGGTGCTTCTGAAGCGGGGGCGGTCGCATGAGTGATACAGATACGAGAGAGGTAGCACAAATGGAAGGTAGCCGGGACAAGGTTCGCAGTTTGTGGGTTCCGCTGCGGGAGATGAATCTGCTATTGCCGAACGTGGCTGTTGCCGAGATCGGCAGTTACCGCGCTCCGGAAGCCCGGGCGGATGTGCCGGAATGGTTTCTGGGTATGGTCAAGTGGCGTGAAAAGACTATACCGGTGATTTCTCTGGAGGCGGTCTGCGGGCTGAATGTCCCCTCGAATCCGGTATTTTCACGCTTGATGATCGTGAATTCGGTTTCTCCCGATAGCCCGGTTGAGCACTATGCGATCGTAACGGCGGGCCTGCCCGGATTGATCCGGTTTGGCGACGACACAGCAGATGAAGTTGTTGAATACGAGAATGATGGTTTGAAGTGCATCGTGCGGATTGGCCAGGAGCAAGCAGTCATTCCTGATCTCGAATATTTACAGGGTCTGCTGGAACAGCAATTGGATAACGCCGCCTGAAGCTGTAATTAATCGAAGTCGCCCCACAGGGTTTGTATGCCTGCAAGGGCGGCCAGTGCAGCTGTCTCGGTACGCAGTATACGAGGTCCCATCCGAATACCGGAAAACCCGGACGCACTCGCCAGCGATTGTTCTTCAGGTGTCAGGCCGCCTTCAGGCCCTACCAGTATAGTTACGCGGTCAGCCGGTTTTTCCAGGCTGCGTAGTGATGAACTGGCGTCCGGTTGCAGCATCAGGCACAGCGCGTTATCAGCAGTGCTTTTATTAAAACCATTGACATAATCATCCGCCTTTAACAGTGTTGGCACAGTTGCCCGGCCACATTGTGCACAGGCACTGATGACTACACCTTGCCAGTGACGGCTACGTTTTTCCATGCGCTCGCCTTTCAAACGCTTCTGGCTACGCTGCATCCACAGCGGCTGGATGGTCTGTACGCCAAGTTCAACAGCTTTCTGTAATACCAGGTCCATGTGATCATTACGTGCGATACCCTGTAGCAGGGTCAGTTGCAGCGGTGACTCAGGTATGGTTGTCAGGGCGGCACCGATTTCCAGTGTGATCCCCGAGCGGGTGACCTGATGCAGTGTTGCCTGGTGTTCGTTACCCTGTCCATCAAACACCTGCACGTTTGCGCCGCTGCGTAATCGTAGTACGTGACTGGCATGGTGGGCTGCCTGACCTGTGATCGCAAGCTGTTCGCCGGTGACAAGGACTTGCGGTGTGTATAGGCGGGTTATACGCAGGGTAAAACCTTTTTATGATGAAGTCAGTGAAAGATTGTTCCAGATGGCAATGGCTGGCTTTGCCTGGTTCAGCGTGTAAAAGTGCAGGCCGGGTACGCCTTCCCTTAGCAGGCGGGCGCACAGACTGGTAACTGCTTCTTCACCAAATGCGCGGATGGATGCGATGTCATCACCGTAGGCCTCCAGGCGTTTGCGCATCCAGCGCGGAATTTCTGCGCCGCAGGCATCCGAGAACCGCGCCAGCTGGTGGTAATTGGTGATGGGCATGATGCCGGGGAAAATCGGGATGTCTATACCGGCACCGGCGCAACGGTCTGCAAAGCGCAAGTAGGCATCCGGGTTGTAGAAATATTGTGTAATGGCGCTATTGGCACCGGCTTCAACCTTGCGGGTGAAGTTGGCGAAATCACTGTCCGGACTGTTGGCCTGGGGGTGGTATTCCGGGTATGCGGCAACCTCCAGATGGAAGTGGTCACCGGTTTCTTCACGGATAAAGCTGACCAGCTCATTGGCGTAGCGAAGTTCGCCGGCTTCCACCATGCCAGAGGGCATGTCACCGCGCAGCGCGACCATGTGTGAAATCCCTTTTTCCCGGTAGGCGAACAGTGCCTCGCGAATATTGTCCCGTGTAGAGCCGATACAGGAAATGTGCGGCGCGGTATCTATGCCGGTGTTTTTTTGCAGGTCAACGACGGTTTCAAAAGTGTGGTTGCGTGTTGAGCCACCGGCGCCAAAAGTGACCGAAAAGAAACCCGGTTTCAGCTCGGCAAGTGCGGCACTGCTAGTTGCCAGTTTGGCAACGCCGTCGGCAGTCTTGGGTGGAAAGAACTCAAAGCTGAAGACCGGATTTGTATTCGTCATGGAAGGTTGGTGTGCCAGTTAATTCAAATGTTCCAGGCGACCGGGAGTGTCGCATGGATTCACCCGGTCGCCCTGCAGGGGTGTTGCTAGTATCGGTAGTAATCAGGCTTGTAGGGTCCTTCAACCGGCACCTTGATATAGTCAGCCTGTTCTTGCGACAGCGGTGTCAGGTTGACGCCGATCTTTTCGAGGTGCAGACGTGCAACTTTTTCATCCAGGGGTTTCGGCAGCACATAAACCTGGTTGTCGTATTTTTCCGGGTGCTGCCACAATTCAATCTGGGCGAGCACCTGGTTGGTGAACGAGGCAGACATGACGAAACTCGGGTGGCCGGTGCCGCAGCCCAGGTTAACAAGGCGTCCTTCTGCGAGTACCGTGATGCGCTTGCCATCCGGAAAGATCACCTGGTCAACCTGTGGCTTGATGTTGTCCCACTGGTACTGTCGCAGGCTGGCGATATCGATCTCGGAGTCAAAGTGTCCGATGTTGCAGACAATGGCCTCGTTCTTCATGGTCGTCATGTGCTCATGGGTGATGACATTGATGTTACCGGTAGTGGTAACGAAAATATCACCCTGGCTGCAGGCATCGTCCATGTTGACGACGCGATAGCCTTCCATCGCTGCCTGCAGTGCACAGATCGGGTCGATCTCGGTCACCCAGACGGTGGCACCCAGCCCCTTGAGGGACTGTGCAGAACCCTTGCCGACATCACCGTAGCCAAGGACAACGGCAATCTTGCCGGCAATCATGACATCGGTTGCACGCTTGATGGCGTCTACCAGTGATTCGCGACAGCCATAGAGGTTGTCGAACTTGCTCTTGGTGACGGAATCATTAACGTTGAATGCCGGTACCTTGAGGCTGCCGTTTGCCATCATTTCGTAGAGGCGGTGTACGCCGGTGGTGGTTTCTTCTGACAAACCCTTTACGTCATTGAGCAGTTCCGGGTACTTGTCGTGCATGATCTGGGTCAGGTCGCCACCATCATCCAGGATCATGTTCGGGCGCCAGCCATCGGGACCAAAAATAGTCTGTTCAATGCACCACCAGGCTTCATCTTCGGTCTCGCCTTTCCATGCAAATACCGGGACCCCGGTAGCTGCCATGGCCGCGGCGGCCTGATCCTGGGTTGAAAAAATATTGCAGGACGACCAGCGCACTTCCGCACCCAGAGCGGTGAGTGTATCTATCAGTACCGCTGTCTGTATGGTCATGTGCAGGCAACCGGCAATCCGTGCGCCCTTCAGCGGCTGACTGCCCTGGTATTCTTCGCGTAACGCCATCAACCCCGGCATTTCGCTTTCAGCAATGGCGATTTCCTTGCGGCCCCAGTCTGCCAGGCCGATATCGGCGACTTTGTAATCCGGAGTGATGTTTTGAACGGGTTGTGTGCTCATAAGGTATTGCCTCTTTAATTATGGTGTGGCGTTGATTGTTATTTAAAGACCTGCGGCGTCGCGAAGAGTTTCAGCGATATCGGTATTTTCCCAGCTGAATTCACCGTCACGTCCGAAATGCCCGTAGGCGGCGGTGGCCTTGTAGCCGGGTTTCAACAGGTCCAGCATCTTCACCAGCCCGCGTGGCCGCAGATCAAAGTGTTCACGAACCAGTGCGGTCAGCCGGTTTTCATCTATCTTGCCGGTGCCGAAAGTGTCAACGGTAATAGATGTTGGCTCGGCCACGCCAATCGCGTACGACACCTGTATTTCACAGCGGTCTGCGAGGCCGGCAGCGACAAGGTTTTTCGCGACATAGCGGGCTGCATAGGCAGCGGAGCGGTCTACCTTGCTCGGGTCCTTGCCGGAGAATGCGCCGCCGCCATGACGTGCCATGCCGCCATAGGTATCAACAATAATCTTGCGCCCGGTAAGGCCGCAGTCACCGACGGGGCCTCCGATAACAAAACGTCCGGTCGGGTTGATGTGAATATTTTCCTGTGTGCACTGGTCGAGCCATGCAGCCGGTATCACCGGTTTGATAATCTCATCCATCACGGCTTCACGCAACGCTTCAATGCTGATTTCCGGATCATGCTGTGTAGACAGCACGATGGCTTCGATCCCGACAGGCCTGTCATTCTCATAGCGGAACGTTAACTGGCTCTTGGCATCCGGGCGCAGCCACGGCAGGGTGCCATTCTTGCGTACCTCGGCCTGGCGTTTTACCAGGCGATGCGCATAGGTAATCGGTGCCGGCATCAGCACGTCGGTTTCGTTGGAGGCGTAGCCAAACATCAGGCCCTGGTCGCCAGCACCTTGCTCGTGGTTTTCGGTTTCGTCGACGCCCATGGCGATATCAACCGACTGTTTACCAATGGCATTCAGCACTGCGCAGGATGCCCAGTCAAAACCGATTTCAGAGCTGTTGTAGCCAATTTCGCGAACGGTTGCGCGGACAATTTCCTCAAGATCTACCCAGGCCGAGGTGGTGACTTCTCCGGCAATAATGACCATGCCGGTCTTGACCATGGTTTCAACTGCCACGCGTGCCTGTGTATCCTGCTCCAGCAGCGCATCCAGTACGGCATCAGAAATCTGGTCGGCAACTTTATCGGGGTGTCCTTCCGATACGGATTCGGAAGTAAATACATAATTATTAGACATGATTATTTGTTTTCGCTATGCATGATAGGTAGACTCATTCTACCCTATTTTGGGGGTATTATAATTCAAAGGTTTGCTTTATACAGCAATCAGCGTTCTTTATTCAATACAGGGGTGCAGTATGGTCAGTCTGGAAACACCGGTGTGCGATTTTGGTAAAGACGCCATTGATTTCTCATTACCGGGTATCGACAGCCGGGTGTGGACGCTTGAGGCCTGTCGTGGTCCGCAAGGGCTGCTGGTGATGTTTATCTGTAATCACTGCCCGTATGTTCAGGCTATCAGGGAAAGGCTGGTGCGCGACACCCTTGAATTGCGCGAACACGGTATTAACAGTGTGGCCATCATGTCCAATGATTCATCCTTATATACGGAAGACAGTTTCGAGAATATGCAGCTGCTGGCGCGGCAGTATGATTTTCCCTTTCCTTACCTGATGGATGAATCACAGGCGGTCGCGAAAGCCTACGGCGCAGTCTGTACGCCTGATTTCTTTGGCTATAACAAGGATCTGCAGCTACAGTACCGCGGGCGACTGGATGCCAGCGGCAAGCAGGCCGCCCCGGCAGAGGTGCGGCGCGACCTGTTTGAGGCGATGTGCCAGGTTGCAGAAACAGGGCACGGCCCCGTAGAGCAGACGGCATCGATTGGCTGTTCAATTAAATGGCGTGAAGCGCTCGACTGACATGGCTGCTTATGCTGATAAATCGTTGTTATCGGGTTATAAAGTGATAAAAAACTGACATATTGCCACTCCCATTCGCGCTATTGCCGTTGGAAGCAAACTAGGGGAAAATAGCGCGCCTTGTCTCCGGGGAACAACCGGGGAACAGAAGTGCCGGACGGGTGAGTATCTGAAAACACCTGACCCAGCCAATAATTTTCGATGAAGCTAAGAGCCCCGGTGCACC
This sequence comes from Gammaproteobacteria bacterium, assembly GCA_029859555.1. Classification (GTDB taxonomy): domain Bacteria; phylum Pseudomonadota; class Gammaproteobacteria; order UBA9214; family UBA9214; genus UBA9214. The sequence continues at coordinate 4,750 of JAOUCV010000048.1, read as the reverse complement.
TGGACAGGTGCAAAGGTCTTTTTTTGTCATTGAGCCGGGAAAATCCCGACGTGTTTGTTCGTCAGCTGCGGATCCACGCAGGATCGCCCGACGGCACATGACCGGGATCCAGGCGTTAAAGAATTTAAATCAGAACAGGAGAACAACATGGCTGAGCGTAAAGACCTGGCCAATGCCATCCGTGCACTTAGTATGGATGCCGTTCAAAAGGCCAATTCCGGACATCCGGGTGCACCGATGGGTATGGCAGATATTGCCGAAGTGCTGTGGAATGATCATCTGAAACATAACCCGACTAACCCGGACTGGTCTGACCGTGACCGTTTTGTTTTGTCCAACGGTCACGGCTCAATGCTGATTTATTCATTGCTGCACCTGACCGGCTACGAATTAAGTATTGATGATCTGAAAAACTTTCGTCAGCTGCATTCCAAGACACCGGGCCATCCCGAGTACGGTTATGCACCGGGAGTGGAAACGACTACCGGTCCGCTGGGCCAGGGTATTACCAATGCCGTTGGTATGGCAATCGCAGAACGTGCAGCGGCTGCCCGCTTCAACCGTGATGGTTATGACGTTGTTGATCACAACACCTATGTGTTCCTGGGTGACGGCTGTCTGATGGAAGGCATCTCCCATGAAGCCTGCTCGCTGGCCGGTACGCTGGGACTTGGCAAGCTGGTGGCTTTCTGGGACGACAACGGTATTTCCATTGATGGCCACGTTGAAGGCTGGTTTACAGACGATACTCCGAAGCGCTTCGAGGCCTATGGCTGGCACGTTATTGCCGGTGTTGACGGCCATGACGCGGCTGCTCTGGACAAGGCAATTGTCGAGGCCAGGTCGGTCACTAACAAGCCCACCATGATTTGTTGCAAGACCACCATTGGCTACGGTTCGCCGAACAAGGCAGGTACGCATGGTTGTCACGGCGCACCGCTGGGTGAAGATGAAATCGCTCTGACCCGCAAGGAACTCGGCTGGGCGCATGAACCGTTTGTGGTGCCGGAAGATATTTACGAAGGCTGGGATGCGAAGAACAAGGGTCTGCGGGCCGAGTCTGAGTGGAATGACAAGTTTGCCGCTTACAAGGCAGACCATCCTGCACTGGCCGCCGAGTATGAGCGTCGCATGGCGGGTGACTTGCCTGCCGACTGGGCTGACAAGTCGGCAGCCTTTATTGCCGATGTGAATGCTGCGGCCAAGACAACCGCAACGCGTCATTCTTCACTGGCGGCGATCGAGGGTTATGCTGCTCAGCTTGAAGAGCTGTTCGGCGGTTCTGCCGACCTGGGTTGCTCCAATATGACGGAGTGGTCGACCTACAAGCCAATGCGCGCCGATAATCCGGATGCTAACTATGTTAATTATGGTGTGCGTGAATTTGCCATGTCGGCAATCATGAACGGCATCGCCTTGCATGGCGGCTTTATCCCGTTTGGTGCAACCTTCCTGATGTTCTCGGAATATGCGCGTAACGCACTGCGCATGGCTGCCCTGATGAAGATTCAGAGTATCTTTGTCTACACGCATGACTCGATTGGTCTGGGTGAAGATGGCCCGACACACCAGGCGGTTGAACAGATACCTACCTTGCGAATGATTCCGAACATGGCTGTATGGCGTCCCTGTGATGCTGTTGAGAGTGCCGTGTGCTGGCAGCAGGCGATTGAAAGAAAAGACGGACCTTCCTGCCTGATTTTTTCGCGCCAGAATCTTGATCACCAGGCACGTTCTGCTGCGCAGATTGCAGATATCGCCAGGGGCGGCTACGTACTGCAGGACTGTGATGGTACGCCGGATGTCATTATTATCGCCACCGGCTCTGAAGTGGCGCTTGCCACGGGTGCCGCCGAAGCGCTTTCCGGCAAAAAGGTTCGCGTGGTGTCCATGCCGTCGACCACTGTTTTTGAAGAGCAGGATGATGCCTACAGGGAATCCGTTCTGCCCGCGGCTGTGAAGGCCCGCGTTGCAGTGGAAGCAGCAGTTACCCAGGGCTGGTACAGGTACGTTGGCCTTGACGGTGCGGTAGTCGGGATCGACCGCTTTGGTGAATCTGCGCCGGCTGGCGAACTCTTCAAGGAGTTCGGATTTACGGTTGAGAATGTTGTCAAGGCGGTTAACAGCGTTAGCTGATCCGGTTCGACAAACTGATCATTAATTATTTTTTTATCTATACCTCAGGAGAAAAATTATGGCTATAAAAGTCGGTATTAATGGCTTTGGTCGCATTGGACGGATGGTCTTTCGTGCAGTTGCAAAGGACTTCAAGGATATCGAAATTGTTGGTATCAACGACCTGCTGGACGCAGACTACCTGGCATACATGCTGAAATATGATTCAGTACATGGCCGCTTTGACGGCGATGTCTCCTCCGATGCGAACAATCTGATCGTTGATGGCCGCAAGATCCGCCTGACTGCCGAGCGTGATCCGGCTGACCTGAAGTGGGGTGACGTAGGCGCCGAGATCGTTATCGATTGCACCGGTTTTTTCCTGACAGAAGAAAGCTGCCAGAAGCACATCGATGCAGGTGCCAGCAAGGTTGTGCAGAGCGCGCCTTCCAAGGACAGTACGCCGATGTTTGTCTACGGTGTTAACCATGAGACTTACGCCGGTCAGACAATAGTTTCAGCCGCTTCCTGTACGACTAACTGCCTGGCTCCGATTGCCAAGGTGATTAACGACAACTGGGGTTTGAAGCGTGGTCTGATGACAACCGTGCACGCCGCAACGGCAACCCAGAAGACTGTCGACGGTCCTTCCCAGAAAGACTGGCGCGGTGGTCGCGGTATTCTGGAAAACATTATTCCTTCATCAACCGGAGCCGCCAAGGCCGTGGGTGTGGTGCTGCCCGAGCTCAATGGCAAGCTGACCGGTATGGCGTTCCGCGTCCCGACGTCCGATGTCTCTGTTGTTGATCTGACAGTTGAGCTTGACAAGGCAGCTTCCTATGAAGAAATCTGTGCCGCCATCAAGGCTGCTTCAGAGGGTCCGATGAAGGGCACGCTGGGCTACACGGACCACAAGGTGGTTTCCACGGATTTTCGTGGTTGCAGCCAGTCATCCATTTTTGATTCAGAAGCCGGTATCGCGCTGGATGGCACCTTCGTGAAGCTGGTGTCCTGGTATGACAATGAGTACGGCTACACCTGTAACATGATGCGTTTTGTCGAACACATTGCAGGATAAAAGGCAGATGACCTGGTTTATCCAGGGTGCATGACGTCACTGCCGGCCCGGAACGGTCCGGACCGGCAGTTTTTAAAGGTGTTGTTTGTTAAGGCAGGATAGGGCTTTAACAAACCACATTTACACAAAAAATTATTCAGGAGTTTGATATGTCTGTCATCAAGATGACTGATCTCGACCTGGCCGGCAAGCGTGTTCTCATCCGTCAGGATCTGAATGTACCAATCAAGGATGGCAAGGTCACCAGTGACAAGCGCATCCAGGCGTCACTACCCACGATTGAATATGCCATGAATGCCGGCGCCAAGGTGATGGTGATGTCTCATCTGGGGCGTCCGACGGAAGGTGAATACGACCAGCAATTCTCACTGCTGCCGGTCGGCGAACACATGGCCGCGCTGCTCGGACACAATGTTGAAATGGTCAAGGACTGGGTCAACGGTGTTGGCGAGATGCACAACGGTGATGTGGTTCTGTGCGAGAACGTTCGTTTCAATGCAGGCGAGAAAAAGAATGACGAAGCGCTGTCGAAGAAGATGGCGGCGCTGTGTGATGTATTTGTCATGGATGCCTTTGGTACCGCCCACCGGGCACAGGCATCCACGCATGGTGTGGCGCAGTTTGCGCCAGTCGCCTGTGCCGGTCCGTTGCTTGCCGGCGAGCTTGAAGCGCTGGGCAAGGCGCTGCACAACCCGCAGCGGCCGATGGCGGCGATTGTTGGCGGTTCGAAGGTTTCTACCAAGCTGACGGTGCTGGAATCACTTTCCGGTGTGGTAGACCAGCTGATTCCCGGCGGCGGTATAGCCAACACCTTTATTGCGGCCAGCGGTTTCAATGTTGGGAAATCCCTGTATGAAGAAGACCTGGTGCCGGAGGCGAAACGTCTTATGGACGCCGCCAAAGCAAAGGGTGGTGAAATCCCTGTGCCAACGGATGTTGTTGTCGGCAAGGAGTTTTCCGAGTCTGCCGAGGCGGTAGTGAAAAAAGTTGAAGATGTAGAAGATGATGACATGATCTTCGATATCGGGCCGGAAACGGCTGCCCGCTTTGCCGGAATGATGAAGAGTGCCGGCACTATCGTCTGGAACGGCCCGGTCGGCGTTTTCGAGTTCGACCAGTTTGGAGAAGGTACCAAAACACTGGGGCTGGCTATCGCCGAATCTGCTGCATTTTCAATTGCCGGGGGCGGTGACACGCTGGCTGCTGTTGATAAATATGGTATCGAGCAAAAGGTGTCCTATATTTCTACTGGCGGTGGCGCGTTTCTTGAATTTCTTGAGGGCAAGAAACTCCCCGCCGTTGCGATACTGGAAGAACGTGCCGGCTAGATAGCAACGTCACTTTCCCCTCAGACAAACAGACAACTGACATTATGTCTAGACGAACAAAAATTGTTGCAACCCTTGGCCCTGCCACGGATGACGAAAATGTCATAGATGAAATGATCCATGCAGGCATGGATGTTGTCAGGGTGAATTTCTCTCACGGCACCCATGAAGACCATGTCAGCCGCGCGGAAAATGTTCGTAACCGGGCACGTGCGCATGGTCATCAGGT
>JAOUCV010000320.1 GCA_029859555.1 Gammaproteobacteria bacterium | reverse complement strand
GCTCCATCACGCCGAGCCTGCAGGAATACATCCACCACTTCGCCATCCTGGTCTACCGCGCGCCAGAGATAGTGTTGCTGTCCATTGATCTTCACAAAGACTTCGTCAATGTAGAAAGTGTCGCCGAACCCCTGATGCCGACATTTCAAGCTTTTGGCATAAATGGTTATAAGGTCCGATTTTGGGGAAAGTGTGAGTACAGGCTGCAAAACGGGAACTTCCTAAGTTGCGGCAAAGCGGAAGTACATTTGAAATCCGGGAATGACCGTTGTTGGCCGATAGTGTTGAAAAACTCGAACACGTGAAAGCTTGTTCTCAACGACGTGCATGAGAGTGTGATACTTTGATATCAAAGATGAGAAAACCAATTCCAGAGCACTCTCCGCTCTGAAATTTCACCTTTCCAAGCCATAGTTTTATAGGTACCGAGTTTTTCAACACTATCGGCCATACCCAGAAGTACAGGACCAATCACATGTGCATGTCCTGGTGCCTGGTGTATGTCCGTAGTTGCCCCGAACCCATATACGGAAGCACATGAAATCCTTATATAAGATTTGGCTAAACGGCGGGAGACAACCCAAAGGTGACCTTTAGCGCTTGGTGATATACTCATTGCGGGTGTCTGTCTGACAAGTCTTGACACATTGATACTTCAGACAGGTTAAGTAGATTCGATATACTGTTGGCATAAGTGAAGCAGGTACAGGCAGAGTCAATTGCATCGATTTTGGTAACATTCTGCACAGATGGTACTGTAGGTCGACAGACAATATTCTTTTTTCTGATCCCTCCCAACCACGCATCGCGCTATAAGTTCGACAAGGCTGCTGTTTTGGTCTTAAGTACCCGTATTTATTAAGTTACAAATAACATTTGGATTTTCAGTGAAAGCAAAAGAAATCTTCTCGGTAATAATTGGTAGCATAGGCCTGATAATATTTTCCAATGCCGTCAGTGGGGAAGTAATCAAAATTGGCCTACGTGCGAACCGGGGCGCAGAGCTTGCGATCAAGCGCTGGCAGCCAACGGCTGATTACTTGACTGAAGCAATACCTGGCCACACTTTTATATTAGTACCTTTTGAGATCAACAGTTTGTTAAATCAAGCTGTATCACGCAGTGAATTTGATTTTGTTTTCACCAACCCCGCATCATATGTCGAACATAAAATACGATATGGCGTCTCTGCAATTGCCACACTCATCAATAAGCGCGAAGGTAAAGCCTATAGCCAGTTTGGCTCAGTAGTGCTGGCGCGTGCTGACCGTAATGACATCACATCCTTTCATGACTTAAAGGGAAAGAGGTTCATGGGCGTCGATGAGCAGGGGTTTGGCGGCTGGCGAATGGCCTACCGCGAACTTCTGGGTAAAGGTGTAGATCCATACAAGGATTTCCGATTGTTGAGTTTTGGCGGAGGAATTCAACATAATGTGGTTTTCGCTGTACGTGATGGTGCAGTCGATGCGGGCTCTGTGCGAACAGATATGCTTGAAAAGATGGCTAAACGTGGTGAAATTCAACTTGAAGCGTTCAAGGTTCTGGAGCCAAAAAAAACCAAAGGGTTTGAGTTTTATCATAGCTCACGCCTGTACCCGGAGTGGCCTTTTGCAAAATTGACGCATACATCTCCTGATCTAGCAGACCAGGTTGCGGCTGCGTTGTACAAGCTCACGCCCGAAAGTGAAGCTGCCAAACTGGGGCGCTATATGGGTTGGTCCACTCCTCTCGACTATGAACCAGTGAATGATTTATTAAAGGAACTGGGGGTCGGTCCATATACAGAAACTGGTGCTATCACCTGGGTCAAGCTCACCAAAGACTACTGGAAAGAAGGCTTGATAGCACTAATAGTGTTTTTAACTACAGTTATTATCGCGTGGTGGGTGATCCTTTCAAACATGCGTCTAAGGCGCGTTACCTCTGAACTGGAAATGCATCGAAAACTACTGGAGGAGAGGGTATCCGAACGCACGGCTGCCCTTCATAAAACCACAACTCGACTGCAAACATTATTTGACGCGGCTACTGAATTAATTTTTGTGGTCGATCTCGAGGGCCGAATCACACAGGCCAACCGCTACGTCTACGAGCGGACCGGCTATACTGAAAAAGACGTCACTGGGCACAACATCAAAGAGTTCTTTACCAAACAATCACTGAATGCTTGTGACTGCAGTTTCCCTATCCCCCGAGAACGTGAACATAGCCGTGCGGATGTCGAATTTGTGTGTAACGATGGCAGCATTCTACAAATGGAATGTTCAGCCACGGCTATCTCTGATATAAGCGGGGATTTTAAATCCATCCTGATCATCCAGCACGATATCACTGAGCGTAGGCTCGCAGAGGAAGTGGCCAAGAGCCATCAGCGGGATATGGCGCATGTAATGCGGCTAGGCACCATGGGGGAGATGGCGACGGGCTTAGCGCATGAATTGAATCAGCCATTGACTGCATTAATCAGTTATTGTGGGACAGCAGCATCTCTGTCGAACTCGTTACAATCGCCGCCGCAACAACTCGGCAAAATATTGGAACTGGCTATGGAGCAGGCGCATCGTGCTGGTGACATCATCCGAAATCTACGTGAATTTGTCAGTAAGGACAGTGAGAATAAAGAGACCTTTGAACTTGACCGAATCATATGTGACATCATAACTTTCTTTAAATGGGAAGCGCGGAAATGTGGCGTAAAAATTGAGCTCCAACTGGGCGGCCATGCACACAAGGTTACAGCGAACAAGATCCAGATTGAGCAGGTATTGGTCAACTTGGTACGGAACAGCCTGGAAGCATTCGAGCACGCGAAAAGAGCCGACGGTATGATAGTCATACAAACTCGTTTATCGCCAAATGACACGATTGAAGTGAGCGTGGCTGATAATGGGCCCGGAATTGATGCAACAATGGCCGGCAAAATATTTGATCAGTTCCAGACAAGTAAGAAGACAGGGATGGGGATTGGGCTATCCCTTAGCCATTCAATTATCGAAGACCACGGCGGTAAACTATGGGTGGATGAAAGCCATCAGGATGGTGCATTATTCGTATTCGAACTACCTGTTAGTGAGTGAATATATGGACCGGATACAGGCGACTCCATCGAAACTGAGCAGTTAGTTAAAGTACCTTTTTCGAAGACATCTG
>JAOUCV010000319.1 GCA_029859555.1 Gammaproteobacteria bacterium | reverse complement strand
AGCTACCGGCCCTTCTCCGGGCCGTCGTCACGCCATTTTTTTATCTATAAATCAATAGCTAAGGTTGACTGTCGGCATGCCGATAGACAAACAGGCAGCCAGTCAGCAGCGGATTGTTGCATCCCCTGCCAGCACTGGCACGGGTTTTATATATTTTTCAGGTAGTTAGAAGTTATTCGGAAGTCCATAGCGCAGCTGAAATGAAAACCGGTAAAGAAATGTTACAGAACGTCCGTCCGCCGCAGTCAGGCATGCCTGCTCACCCGACCGGATTGACCCGCCGTCTGCGACGCATTTGCGCCGGTTTGGCTGCAGGGATGCTGACGGCATTGTCGGCACAGGCAGCCACGCTGGATGACACGCTGCCGGATGATCTCACCGAGATGAGCATGGAAGCACTCATGGATATCGAGATTACCTCGGTCGCCAAGAAGCCCCAGAAAAAATCCGCTGCCGCCGCGGCCATTTTTGTCATCACCAATGACGATTTGCGTCGCTGGGGTGTAACCAGTATTCCCGAAGCACTGCGGCGCGTACCTGGCGTTGATGTCGCAAAGATAGATGCCAACAAGTGGGCTATCACCTCACGCGGGTTCAACAGCCGCTTTGCCAACAAGCTGCTGGTACTCATCGATGGTCGCAGCGTGTATACACCGTTGTTCGCCGGCGTCTACTGGGACAACCAGGACGTGGTGTTGCAGGACGTGGAACGCATCGAAGTGATTCGTGGACCGGGCGGTACGCTGTGGGGCGCCAATGCCGTCAACGGTGTTATTAATATCATCACAAAGTCAGCGACTGATACACAGGGTGACATGGTGTCCGTTACTGCCGGCGATGAAGTCAAGGGCATCGGCGTTGCCCGTCACGGCGGCAAACTGAAAAACGGTATTGATTACCGCGTCTACGCCAAGTACTCGGATTATGATGAAGCCTATAGTTCCACAGGCGCCCATGATGACTGGCGTAGCGGGCAACTCGGCTTCCGCTCCGACTGGATGCAAACAGACCGTGATTCAATCACCCTGCAGGGTGATTACTACCGTGGCAAGGCTGGCCAGCAAGTCAGCATTGCCAGCGGCCCGGCCGGAGCACCGCCAACCACTGTCAACCAGGTGATTGATGACACGGAAACCGAAGGTGGCAACCTGCTGTTTCGCTGGTCACACATGATAGACAAGTCATCCGGTTTCGTCTTGCAGCTTTACTACGATCATGTCGGACTTGATGGCAAGGTGCTTTATGAGGACCGCGACACCTTCGACATGGATTTCCAGCACCGCTTCCAGTGGATGGATAACCATGACGTGGTATGGGGATTTGATTACCGCTTCACCCACGATAACACCGATAACAACCAGACTTTCGAACTGGACCCCTCATCACGCAGCGTCAATCTTTACAGCACTTTCATACAGGACGAGATCAGCCTGCAGGACAACCTGCGTCTCACGCTCGGCACCAAGCTGGAACATAATGACTTCAGCGGTTTTGAATATCAGCCGAGCATTCGAATTGCCTGGACTATAACTGCCTCGCAGACCCTGTGGGGTTCGGTTTCCCGGGCCGTGCGCACACCGGCACGCGGCGAACATGACGTGATGCTGCGTCTGGTACCACCACCGGCCGCGGACCCGGGTATCCCTGTCTACGCTGAAGGTGACGACAGTTACGACCCGGAAGTACTGACCGCTTATGAACTTGGCTACCGGCTGAACCACAACAACATCTGGTCAACCGATGTGGCGGTGTTCTACAACGATTACGACAAGTTGCGCACACTGGATCCGTCTGTTGATCCCGGACCTCCCGCAACTATTCGCTTCCCGTTCGATAACAACATGAGCGGTGAAACCTACGGACTTGAGCTGGTCTCGCAATGGCAGGTGGGGCCCGGCTGGCGCCTGAATGCCAGCTACTCCTGGCTGGAGATGCAACTGCATCTCGACAGCAACAGTAACGACTCCATGTCAAAAAGCTCCGAAGATGCCAGCCCCTCCAGCAAGGCAGCCATCTGGTCTGCCTTTGATTTCGGCACCAGGCTGCAGTTCGACGCCGCATTGCGCTACGTCGGCGGCATCGAGGTAAACGGCGTTGATATCGACAGTTATGTAGAAGCGGACCTGCGACTTGGCTGGGAAGCCGCTCCCGGCCTGGAATTTTCCATTATCGGCCAGAACCTGCTCGACAATCATCACCCCGAATTTCTGCCGGACTTCATCAACACCCGGCCAACCGAAGTGGAACGCAGTATTTACGGCCGGGTAATATGGTCTTTCTAGTCTGATCCCGATGCGCATTTCCGCAGACAAGCTCTTTTCAGGCAAGCTTGCAGTCATCACGGCAGCATTGCTGCTGTTGTTGTGCATGCCTGTGCCAGGCAAGGCTGATGAGGCACAGCAAACCGAATACCGCATAAAAACCGCCTTCCTCTACAACTTTTCACGATTTGTTGTCTGGCCGGAATCTGCCATGCAGGAACGCAGCGAATTCCTGCTGTGTACGCTTGGCGAAACACAGTTTAAAGAACAGCTGGATACCCTTACCGGTAAAACCGTGCACAACAAGACGATCGTGGTAAAACGCCATAGCCAGCCGCAAGAGGTACTGGACTGTCATCTGGTGTTTATCGGTGAGCAACAGGACCTCACCGAAACTCTCTGGACACTGCAGAAACAACCGGTACTGACAGTCAGCAATATTGCCGGCTTCACAGAAAAAGGCGGCATCATTCAGTTCAAGCTGATTGAAAACAAGGTCCGCTTCCGCATCAATGCAGATGCAGCAAACAGTGCCGGATTAAGCGTCAGCTCAAAACTGCTGTCGCTGGCCATCGACGTTACCGGGAGCCGGTAGCGATGCATATGAAAAGTTTCAGCCATATATCCATACGCTGGAAGCTGACAGGACTGATCGTCATCATCAGCTCGGTTTCGCTATTACTTGCCAGCCTGGCATTTATCACCAGCGATCGTATCAATACCCAGCGGACCGTTAGCAACAACCTGACAACCATGGCAGAGATCATCGCTGCCAACAGCAGCGCTGCACTACTGTTTGGCGATCACATGGCAGCACAGGAAACACTTGGGTTTCTGCAGTCACAAAAACACATCCAGGCAGCCGCCATTTACGACATCAACAATTCGGTTTT
>JAOUCV010000318.1 GCA_029859555.1 Gammaproteobacteria bacterium | reverse complement strand
CTTTGATGTGCCGGTCTCGGGCACATCCCGTACCGTGTTCGCGAGCATTACCGGCCTGCCCGACGTGTCCTCGGTCAAGACAGCCACCCGTAACCCGCTGATTGCCGAGCAGCGCATTGCCCTGAATTACCTCACCGATCACGAGAAATTTTATTTCATCGGCGGCAGTGCCGGCTGGGCAAACATGAGCGCACTCATCCAGAACAGCATCAAGGGTGTGCGCCTCTACCAGGAAGGTATGTTCACGGAACCACTGGTTGATGTCTGGGGAATTTCCGACCTGGGACTATTCAGGGAAGTCGACCGGGTACTGTCAAAACAGCCACAGGACCGACCGTTTTTCGCCTATATACAAACAGCCGCCAACCATCGTCCATTCACCGTTCCCGAGGAAAACGACGGCTTTCAGGTTGATGATCTGCCTGAGGAGGAAGTAAAACCGCACGGCTTCAAGAGTACCGCTCAATACAACGCCGTCCGCTTGCTGGACTTTAATATTGGCCGCTTCCTGGAGATGGCGAAGGACAGCGGCTACCTTGATAACTCTATATTTGTAGTGTTTGGTGATCACAACAACCGCATCACCACCACGCCGCACATGGAACCGTTTTATGAACTGCTGGACCTGGATGGACTGCATGTGCCGTTCATGATCTACGCACCCGGCTACCTCGAACACCGTGTTGTTGAAGATGCTGTCAGCCTGGTAGACGTAATCCCGACCATGGCCGGCTGGCTGGGTATTGATTACGTCAACTCAACCATGGGCCGGGATATCAATGGCCCGGCGCCGGAAGGGGAACGCGTCGTATATACACAAACATCCGGCAAGCGAGCACCGGTAATCGGCGCCATCACAAACAACTACATGTTACGCATGCAGCATGACGGCAGCGAGGCAAAACTGCATGACCTGCATGCTGAAGATCCGGCCGCAGATGTCTCGGCACAGTTCCCGGAAAAAGCCGCCGCGCTGAAAGACCTGGCAAAGGGTATCTACGAGACCACCAAGTTCCAGTTCTACCACAACACCGTTGGCGGCAGTAAGGAGTTCAGCGTGCAGTAGCTGTCGCTGACTGCGCTAGCCGTTGCCGAGCTGAACCGACTCCGGCAGGGTGATGTGCATCTCAACCGGCAAATGGTCGGACAATGAAAAGTTGAGCGCCTTGACGTGATCGACCTGCAGGGTCGGCGTTACCAGGATATGGTCGATATTGCGTTGTGGCCGCCAGCTCGGGAAGGTGCTCATGCCGTGCATCGGTTCGCTCATCATGGTGCGGTCGATCAGGTAATCCATCTCGGCACTTTGCGAGTGACAGTTGAGGTCGCCCATCACAATAACGTGGCGGTACTCATTGACGATATCGCTGATGTAATCGAACTGGCGCAAACGTGCGCGCCTGCCCAGCGCCATGTGCAAAATCAACACCACCAGTGAATCATGCTTGCTGCCATAGCGGATAAACAGCGCGCCGCGTCCGGGTATCCTGCCCGGCAGGCGATGCTCGACAATTTCGTGCGGATGAAAACGGCTCAGCAGGCCGGTGCTGTGGCTGGCGAAACGCCCGATACGCCGGTTGGTCTGGTCTGACCAGAACGGCATGTCTGCCTTTTCACTGAGGTACTGCGTCAGGTTGATGTTATTGCTGCGCAGGCTGCCGGCGTCCAGCTCCTGCAGGCCGATAATATCGTAATCCTTTACCAGCCGTGCCACGCGATCCAGGTTACTGAAACGCTGCGCATGCGGCAGCACATGCTTCCAGCTACGGGTAACGTAATGCCGGTAACGGGCGGTACTGATCCCCGCCTGCACGTTATAGCTCAGTAACTTGATATGCTGACCGCTATTGGCAGCAGACTTTTCAGGCGCTCTCATTTCAGATGCAGTTTTCGTTGATGCTGCCAGCTCTGGCATACCTGTTCCTGTTGGTTTCGTGTACTGCCCCCGGCATCAGCCGGAAACACCGGACGCAGCTGTTAACGCTTTCTGCCATCAGCCACTGGCAGTATAGCCGGTAATCGCGGCATTCACTGCAGCGGTTACTGCGCAGTTGCTGCCGCGAGCGAAGCGCGCTCGGCTGCAATCAGGTAATCCATCACCTTGATAATATTCTTGTTGCTGCCGGCCTGGGTGGCGCTGGTACTGTACTTGCCATTGACGACAATAGTCGGCACGCCCGTGATGCCATATTTATTCGGTGGCTTTCCCGCCATCTGTTTCGCGCGAGGAAGTTTCACAGCATTGACATCAAAAGAATTGAACGCCTCGGTAAATTCTGACGCGGAGACGCCCTGCTCCAGGAATATCTTCTGCAAGGAAGCGACATCGCGTATCTTTCTCTTGTTCTTGTGAATTGCATTGAATAAAGCCGTGTGAAGCTTGTCTGTCACACCCAGCAATTCCGCCGTGTAATAAGCTTTGGCTAACGGCTCCCAACTCGGATCAAACACCGCTGGCATGCGAATGAAGACAACATCGTCGGGCAGGCTGTTAAGCCAGCCCTCCAGCTCTGGCTCAAGACGGTAACAGTGCGGGCAGCCGTAATAAAATACTTCCAAAACCTCTATTTTATCGCCGCTTGAGGTCGGTTGCGGGGCCTTCAGACTCAGATATTGCTTGCCTTCGGTATATTCCTGCGCACAGGCGGTACTCGCCATGATCAAGGGAAGCATCAGCATCATCAGCCATCTTGTTACCATCTTCATATTCACAACTCCTTAAAAATATACATTTTAATCCAAGCGCCCGCATGCAGGCGCAACAATCACAATTCGCCGCAGGAATGCTGCCCGGAGAGAAACATGTTGGCGCCGAGAAACGCGAACAGCGTAACGAACTGTCCGATAACCCCGCCCACCATACCATCGGCGCACCATTCCGGCCCCTGCCAAGCCGCATATGCAACCAGGCGCTATAGTTCAGACAGATAATCAGCGCCCAGGTTTCCTTCGGATCCCATGACCAGTAACCACCCCGCGCTTCTGCCGCCCACAAGGCACCAAGAATGGTAGCCAGCGCGATCGGCTTGTACATGACATCTTCAGGGATGTCCTGTGACGGCATACGTTGCGCCAGGCCGGTGAATTTCTCGTTCAGCAAAAACCGCCACGCCGACCATGGCAGCAATTGCAAACGCCCCAGAGCCGATAAAATTGGC
>JAOUCV010000317.1 GCA_029859555.1 Gammaproteobacteria bacterium | reverse complement strand
CTCATCGGCCAGGATCCATGCCGCTATGATGGCTACGGTTTCGGCAATATAAGCGCGCGAACCGGGGTGCAGGATGCAGTCATCGGCAAACGTGCATTCGTTATCAGTGGCACACAGACCGGTCATCTGAAACAACTCGATAACCACCATTATGCGCATGTGACTGCCTATCATGCTGACAGCAACCAGGTGGTAGCGGATGGCCCGATAAGGCCGTCATCAGAGTCCATGACGCATGGCGTTATTTACGATCTGGATCAGGAAATAAAGATAGTGCTGCATGTGCATTCACCGGACATCTGGAAAACAGCAGTTGCACAAGGCATTCCGGTCAGCCGCGCTTCGGTCGAATATGGCACACCGGAAATGTCCCGCGAAGTAGTGCGCCTGTTTGCAGAAACCGATGCCAGGGAACAGGGAATATTTTCCATGGGCGGGCATGAAGACGGTATCGTCGCCTTCGCTAATAGCGCAGACGCCGCCGGCAACAGGCTTTTAACTGCGCTGGCAGGCAGCAAAAAATAACAACACGGCCGTTGAACCAACACACAACATTCAGGAATTAGAATATGTCTAAACCGGTTATCAGTTGCAGTAAAAATGGTCCCATGATCGTAAAGGGGCTGGAGAACTTCATTGATTCGGATGGCACACGACTGACGACCAAAGCTGCGATGGGCTTGTGTCGTTGCGGCGCCTCAAAAAACAAGCCGTTTTGCGATGGCAGCCATAAAGAGGCCGGCTTTAGCGATGAAATATCGCCCGACAGAACGGCAGACAAGCTGAGTAGCTACGAAGGCGAACACATCACCATCCATAACAATCCATTGATTTGTTCCGTTGCCGGGCTTTGTCACAACGAGCTTGAAAGTGTCTTTAATATGCACCGCGATCCATGGATAGCCGCGGATCAAGACAGCGCTGAAAACATAAAGGTGTTGATCGAAAAATGTCCTTCCGGCGCCTTGTCATATTCCATTAACGGACAACCGCAGCCGCTTGCCGAATGCGAAGCCGCAATCAGCATTGAAAAGAATGGCCCGTTACGCATAACCGGCAGCATCACGCTCAACGATGTTAACTGGGGACAAGGCGCATCACGCGAACACTACACACTGTGTCGTTGTGGCGCTTCAAGGAACAAACCGTTCTGCGACGGCTCACACGCAAACATCGGCTTTGACGACAGCGCCTGATCAGGGCGCTGATCAGGGGCGGGCTGCAGCCAGTCCTGGAAACCCGTAAACCGGCAGCTCAGGGGGTCTTTGTCCCTGGTTCTGCCTGACCATTTACTCTATTTAACATAATATACATTATACGCAGCAATAGAATAACCGGAATAGAGTAACCGGGAATATGGCTTTTCCCTCATCTGCTCAAGGCGCAACTGAGTTTCAAGCTATCAGGGCTTGTAGTATGGAGATGGACTCAACTACCGGTTTGTTGCGCCCGGTTACCGGGCTGGTCGCTGTACAGGTCGTTGGACTGGTCGCTGGACGGGTCGATGTACCGGTAGCTGTACCGGTCGTCCAGGTATCCTGTTGTCGCGGCCATTGTTATAGGCGCGGTTATACGTTTCCACCGGCTCGACCACTTCGGGTTCTTGCTGTGGTTCCGCGGCCGCACGTTCTTCTGCGCGCGAGGTGTTGGCATTACCAATTTCATTTGCCTGATTTTGAATACGACTTTCCCTTTCCATGCTTTCGCGCCGTTGTTGCTCAGTGGGCGCAGGCTGTACCTGTATTTGCTCAACACGATCGGCATTTTCGGGCGGACTGTCCGAGAACGTAACCTCACCCTTGTCATTGACGGATTTATACAGCGTTTCAGCTGTCACAGCGGTTGCTGCTGCACACGAGAAAACGATGAAGAATATTCTTGCAAGATATATCATAGCGACCGTCCTGGTTACGTTAATCATGTAATTACATAAAAGACTAGCATTTATCAGCCTGATTTCGCAGTACATTTTAGTGTTTTTACCGGTTTTTTATAAAATAATGCACAATTTCATAATTTTTTTACTGGGTATTACTGCTGCCGGCCTGTGCCATGCAGGTACCTTTATATTGCCTCCGGCAGACATCGACATCGTCGGTCAGCTTGAAACCATTACGGCTGGCAGGAACAATACCTTGCTCGACATTGCCCGTGAATATGACATTGGCCAGAACGAAATCCTGCATGCCAATCCGGGCGTTGATCGTTGGCTACCGGCCGATAATTCACCGGTTATCCTGCCAAACCGCTTTATTTTACCCGCTACAAAACGCACTGGTCTGGTGATTAATCTGCCGGAAATGCGGATGTATTACTACCCGAAAGCAAAGCCCGGTGAGCCACCCGTGGTTATCACCCACCCGGTCAGTGTCGGACGCATGGACTGGGAAACTCCGCTGGGTAACACGAAAATCGTTGCCAAGAAGCAAGATCCGGACTGGCGCCCTCCCCAGTCACTCAAGGATGAGGCCATCGCAGAAGGCGATGAGCCATTACCGGACGTCGTCAAGGCCGGACCGGACAATCCACTGGGGCGCTATGCCATCAGGCTTGGTATACCCGGCTACCTGATTCACAGCACCAACAAACCTTACGGGGTTGGTATGCGCGTCACACATGGTTGTCTGCGCATGTACCCGGAAGATATTGAGAAACTGTTTGACGAAGTATCCGTTGGTACACGGGTCCAGCTGATTAATCAGCCAATAAAAATTGGCTGGCTGGCCGGCTCCCTGTTTCTGGAACTGCATCCGCCACTGGAAGAAGACCGTGAAAAATACCAGGACTATATGCAGAATGTACTGGATGCCATTGCTGATTTTCTTGCCGACGAAAGAAATACCGATGGCGCCGGCTCGATTAATATAAGTCTCAGCGGTGGCGCACTGCGTCAGGCCGTCGAGGAACAAAGTGGACTACCCGTGTTGATTAGTCGGTAATCAAGCAGACTTTTATCAACCGGCAGCCTGTAAAAAAAACAAGGCTCCCGAAGGAGCCTTGTTGAAGCATATTCAGCTAATGCTTATTTGTGCATGGCCTTCTTGAACATGCGGTCGATCTTCATCTCGGTATCTGCTGAAGTTGCATTCGCCTCGTTGGCAATACCGACTGCTTCGGCAGCCATGGCCTTTGCTTCGGCAGCCTCAGCGCGGGCAGCGCTGGCTTCTG
>JAOUCV010000316.1 GCA_029859555.1 Gammaproteobacteria bacterium | reverse complement strand
CCTGGCTAGGCGGTGTCTCGCGTGGCGGCGGGGGCGTGCCCTTCACCTGGCTCGGCGGTGTCTCGCGTGGCGGCGGTGGCGTACCCTTCACCTGGCTCGGCGGTGCCTCGCGTGGCGGCGGTGGCGTACCACCCGCTTTTGATGGTGGTGTTTCACGTGGCGGCGGGGGCGTGCCGCCTCCCGGAGGTGTTTGCCGCGGTGGTGGCGGTGTTCCGCCGCCAGACCTTGGTGGAGGTGGTGTTCCACCGCCAGGCCTTGGTGGGGGTGGTGTTCCGCCACCTCTGCTACCACCAAAAACCTTCTGGAAACCCATCAGGATCATCGTGAACACAGCCTTCACGATGATAAACAGCCAGGAGAACAGCGAAAAGATACCGCCCCACAAGCGCATCAGCAGCGGTGTTCCGGATTTCTCTGCAGAGGCCTGCAGGCTCTCCTTCTCTACCATTTCAAAAGCTGCACTGACCTTTGCATGACCATCATCACTGGTTTCAACGTAGAACTGACGGCGCGCACTGATACAACCCAGCGGAATAATCAGCAGTGCCATCACAGTCGCGACACCGGCACCGAACAGCAGACTGATCGCCATACCATTGAAAATCGGATCCTGCAAAATGGCGAAGGCACCGGCCATCAGCGTCAGGGAGGTAATAAAGATAGGGCGCATGCGCAGTTCTGCTCCGCGTATCGCCGCTTCCTTGACCTCGTGGCCTTTGGATACTTCCAGTTTGACAAACTCAACAATCAGAATGGATTGTCGGACTATGATGCCACCCAGTGCGATCATGCCGATCATGGACGTTGCTGTGAACTCTGCACCCATTATCCAGTGCCCGGGAACGATACCCATCATTGTCACGGGGATTGGTGACATGATCAGGCCGGCCAGCGCAAAGTTTTTAAACTCCCACACAATCAGGCCATAGATCAGGATCATCGCCGCCATAAAGGCGCCACCCATGTCGCGGAAGGTTTCATAGGTAACCGTCCACTCACCGGTCCACTCATAGGCAGATACGGAGTCATCAGATGGCGGGCCCAGCAAGTTCCAGGGCATGGTTTCCATATTGACACCATCAGGTGTGGTGTATTCCTTTACCATGTCCTCAATATCCAGCATGCCGTAGATGGGCGCGCCGAGACGGCCCTTCATTTCTGCTGTCACATATTCGATGCCACGCAAATCCTTGGTATAAATAACAGGATCTTCATATCCTTTCCTGAATTCCCCCAGCTCGGACAGCGGAATGGTCTTGCCATCCGCGGTTGGAATCGGCATGTCGCCAAGACGTGAAACCTGTGAACGGACTGACAGCGGGATCTGCATCACTATGTAGGTCGGCTCAAGCACGGAGCCGCGCTTGATATCCCCGAGTGTGAAGCTACCCATCGCCATGGCCAGACTGCCGTTAATGGTATCTACCGAAATACCCCGACGTACAGCCTTCTCGGTATCAACGTCAAAGCGCCAGTATTCATAGGGCTCTGCCATGTAGGTGTCTACATCCACCACGTCATCAACTGCTTCAAACATCGCCGTCAGATCAGCTGCAACCTTGCGTCTTGTTTGTGCATCCGGGCCATGCACTTCCGCAACAATCGTATTCAGCACTGGCGGTCCCGGGGGCATTTCGACGACAGCGATACGCGCACCCATCCTGTCTGCAATGGGCTTGAGAATCTCGCGTGCCTCAACGGCGATGGCATGACTGCCGCGATCGCGGTCTTTCTTGTCCTTCAGCATCACCAGTAAATCACCTTCCCAGGCACGCTGACGCAGATAGTAGTGGCGCACCATGCCGTTGAAATTAAACGGTTGGGCAGTACCCGTGTATGTCTGAATAGCCATCACCTCGGGAATCACCCGAACCGCCTCGGCCAGTTGAATGGCAACATTGGCCGTATCCGGCATAGCCGTACCTTCCGGCATGTTTATGATGACTGAAAATTCCGGCTTGTTATCAAATGGCAGCATCTTCACTGCTACATGTTGTGTATAGAAAGTTACACACAATGCAGCGGTTATTCCGATAATACTAAACAGAAAAATCACGCCTAATTTACGGTTATTGATCAGCGGCATGATGATCGGACGATAGAGCTTGCTGATGCGTTCATGCGCGCGTTTTTCTTTTTCTTCTGCTTTCCTCAATGCCGCATGCTGGGGGGCCACTTTGACAGCCATCCACGGTGTAAAAATAAAGGCTGCCACCAGTGAGAAGAACATGGCGGACGCACCAAGCACCGGTATCGGACGCATATAAGGTCCCATCAAACCACTCACCCAGCCCATCGGCAGTAATGCCGAAATAATGGTAAAGGTGGCGAGAATGGTCGGATTACCCACTTCTCGAACCGCGTCAATGGCAACCGCGACGCTGGTTTTACCTTTCTCAAGCCAGTGCCTGAAAATATTTTCCACCACAACAGTTGCATCATCGACAAGAATACCGATGGAAAAAATCAGGGCGAACAGGCTGACACGGTCAATGGTGTAGTCAATCATCATCGCCCACCAGATTGTGAGCAGAATAACGACCGGGATAATGGCGATCACCACAAAGGCCGCGCGGTAACCGAGGCCAACCAGACACAGCAGGGAAACGATAACCGCCGCCTCCAGCATGGCACCCAGCAGCTCGTTAACCTTGTCATCCGCAGACTTGCCGTAATCACGGGTTACCGTGATATTGACGTTTGATGGAATCAATGAACCCTTGAGCGACTCAACCTTCTTCAGAACGGCTTTGGCGACATTCACACCATTGGAGCCTTCCTTCTTGGCTACAGCGACCGTTACCGCCGGAGCGCCATCTGCCTCTCCAGTATCACCGTCATAAGCAGGGCCGGTAAAAAAGGCTACCATCTGATTTGGCTCTGCTGGCTCCTGGGAAACCCGCGCAACATCACGAACATAGACCGGCGCACCCTGCCTGATGGCAATAACCAACCGGCCAATCTCCTTGTCACTGGTCAGGAACGAACCCGTGCGTACGGCAAAGGACAACCCTCCTGATTCGACATCACCGGCAGTCTTTTCCGAGTTTGCAGTTTGAATGGTCTGCGCAACCTGCTGCAGACTGATACCGTAACCGGACAGGCGTTCCGGCATTACCTCTACCTTGACCTGGTCTTTCCTGCCGCCGACGACAAAACCCTTACCGACA
>JAOUCV010000315.1 GCA_029859555.1 Gammaproteobacteria bacterium | reverse complement strand
TCGATGGTGGCTGGCACATGGTACTGCATCACGCATCGCCAACTCCGCAGGATGAATTTAGTACCGCCGAACAGTTTCCCGAACAACAGGAACCGAGTCGCTTGCACTGACAGTTAATCCTGTTTAGCACTGCTATTTACTATGCATAAACAAAGCCACCTCCATTTGAGACTAAAATAGCAGCAAAAAATTAAAAAAAACTTTTACTTTTTTTTCTTTGTGCTATCTTTGCGCCGTCACTGTCCCAGTCAACAACTTTTTAAGGAGCACATTGAATGGCCGTGAAGAAGAGGACTGCCAAGAAGACCGCCAAAAAGAAGGTTGCCGCACGAGCGGTTAAGAAGCCTACCACCAAAGCTGAAACCTACACTTACATCGCGGATAAAACCGGCCTGACCAAGAAAGATGTTGGCGCTGTGTTTGATTCCCTAAGCGGTCTGATTAAACGCGACCTGCGTCGCACTGGTCCTGGCGTTTACACTGTACCCGGACTGATGAAAATCAAAGTTGTTCGCAAACCTGCCACCAAGGCACGTAAAGGCGTTAACCCCTTCACCGGTGAAGCCATGACATTCAAGGCTAAACCGGCTCGTAACGTAGTCAAAGTGCTTGCACTTAAAGCATTGAAAGACATGGTTTAAAGGGTAAAATGCCAGGCCAGGACGGCCAATTGAAATAAAACAGCATTACGCTTTCAAAGGCAGCCCGAATACGGCTGCCTTTTTTATTAACTGTTTTCCTGAATCCGGTGTTTGGCCCGAATAAATTCACGGTGCGGCACGTAAATCAGATCGGCAATCTTGCGCACCAGCGCTTCTTCATAGGGGTCCAACCGGCCATCAGCATAGGCTACCTGCCAGAGCATCTCGACAACGCTGACTTTTTGCTCAGGTGTAAAATGCTCATTGATCAGACCGGTAAACTGGTAAAGAGAAGCGGCTTCGGCTGCTTCCTGATCCGCGAGTTTAGCCAATTCGCAGGTCTCATCCCCGGACAAATCAAACTGCTCCCGTAACACACGCTCCAGTGCCGCGCGTTCTTCCGGATGCTCGTTATCATCCGCACGCAGCATTTCAAACAACAGCGCGGCCGTTGCCAGGTGCAAGCCGTGCTCGTCAGGACCCGCCTGAGCATCCGGTTCTATCCGGGATTGAAAAAATTCCTGAATGGCTCGAAGCATGACGACCTGAACTGCGCTTTAGTGAAATTTCCGCCACACGACCAACCTGCCGGCGAATACCGCTAGCGCCAGCCACCAGAGCAAATCAGTTTTCCCGGAATGACTTGCAAGCATGGTACAGCCCCCCCCGCCACTTGTATTGGCTATTTTTTGCCCACCATCAATGGTTACAGTCGTGCCTGATATCACCGAGTCCTTGATACCATCGTTCACACTGAGCAGTACCGGGTAGGTCCCGGCAACGCCATAAGTATGACCAGGCGCCACCCCCGTGCCGAAACTGCCATCACCAAAGTCCCAGGCATACGTCAGTAGCCCTCCGTCTGGGTCAAATGATCCGGAGCCATCAAAAATAATGCTATCTTCAGACTTTCCGCTGTATGGGCCACCCGCCGAGGCGATCGGCGCCTGGTCCGCCACAATAGCATCGGGATTCGCCGCCGCCACCAACGCAGCTCTCGCATTCAACACCCCGGTCCCGCACTGCGCCTGGTCGCAACTCGCATCCGGGAAAAACCGGGTAGTTGCCTTGATAACATCTTCCAGTACCGAGGGAGTCAAAGCTCCATTACGCGATATCATCAGTGCGGCAACCCCTGACACCTGCGCCGAGGTAAAGCTGGTACCCGCTACAAAGGCCAGCGTATCCGCGACCGCCACTGTCGTTCCAGTATTGTACAGCGTCAGGATATTACTCTCGGGATTCGGGCCGTCACCACCAGGTGCCGTCACATCCACAGCCAGCCCCACATTGGCATAAGACGCAAGACTTCCATCTCTGGCAATGGCACCGGCAACAATCACATTGTCACAGTTGGCCGGGCTGATATCGGTGACATTCGAGCCGTCTTCGTTACCCGCAGAAACGACGACGACTGAACCCGCGGTAACGGCGTCGTTAATGGCCAACTGCTCTGCCAGAGAACATGGCCCTTCACCGCTGAGACTGAGATTGATCACATCAGCGGGGGTAGGATTATTGGGTACACCAGTCACTGAATAACCCGCCGCCCAACGAATAGCATCTGCCACATCCGAAAGATTACCGCCGCAACGGCCTAGTACGCGTATGGGCAATAATCGGGCAGCAAAATCGATACCGGCAATATCGGTGCTGTTGTCCGAGCTCGCCACGATCACGCCGGCCACTGAAAGGCCATGCCAGGAGCTGTCTTCGGCGGGTTCACCGGCGCCACAGTCTCCCGCAGCCACCGCATCGCCCGGATCAGTCGGATCGCTATCGCGCCCCGGCATACCGTCATTGTCGTTTACAACATCACTGTAAAAATCATAGCCAGGAAGGATCCGGCCAGCGTTCAGGTCTCTGTGGGAAACGATGCCGGTATCAATAACCGCTACGGCAACACCTGCAGAACCCGTAGACAGATCCCAGGCCGTTGGCATACGAATGCCTGCTATTAGCTCAAACAAGTACCATTGCCCAAAAGGATTATTCACGGGATCAGCATCCCGTGGATACTCGGGATCATTCGGCGTTAACGCCGGGTAAAAACGTTTGTCCGGTTGCACTGAAGCAACACCGGCACGCGATGCCATCTCGGCCGCAATGCGATTTGCCTCATCGAGACTGACCTCATCCGGAAGCTCGACCACCAGTCCGTTACTGGAAAAGCTACGCAGGACTCTAACCTGCCGTCCATCGGGAAGTCTCAGGCTGGTTGCAGCATGGCCTGACCCTGTCGCCTGTGCCTGTCGCTGGCCGATGTTATCCAGCTGAATGATCAGCTGCTGGGTGCGTGAACGCGCGGCGGATCCGTCAGCCCACGCAGTGCTGCCCGCCTGAGCGATTGCCAGACACAGCCCCGTAATCACCAACCCCCTGAAATTCAACATTTATATACCTTATTTAGATTCATTGCGACTGCACCCGGAAGCGCTGGCCGCGGAATGAGAGTATCACGTCGCTTGGTGTTATTTCGTCCACTACAGGACCTTCCTGAAGCTGCCCGCCTTCGTGGTATTTCTGCATATTGATC
>JAOUCV010000313.1 GCA_029859555.1 Gammaproteobacteria bacterium | reverse complement strand
AAATGCCAACATCGCCGGCATTCATCAGGATATCGACAGGGGCTTCTGGGACTCACTGTGGTGGTCGCTCAACCAGGTGCTGCCACTGCGTGGCTTTGAACGCATGTATCACGCAACCGGCGTGGTACTGGCGTATGCCTTTTTTCTGTCCCTGATGGGGCTGGTGGTATTCAGTGTGCTGATCTCACTGATCAACAACACCATGCTGGGCCGCATTGAAGCGCTGCGCCGTGGCGAGACGCCGGTCCTTGAGCGCGACCATGTGCTGCTACTGGGCTGGAACAACAAGGTGTTCTCGGTGTTGCGGCAGTTGGCGCAGCTGGAACCGGGCATCAAGGTCGTGATCCTTGCGCCGCGTGAAATAAACTATATGCAGGAGGAGTTGCGCGTCTCCGGGATACAACGCGAACGTATCACCATCATTTTACGAAGCGGTGTACCGAGCAATCGTAATGAACTGGAACGTGTTGCCATGGACCACGCCAGCAGCATCATTATTCTTTCTACCGATGCTGATGACAGTGAGTCCATCAAGTCGATGGTATTGCTGGCAGCAAAGGATGACTGGCCCGGCAGGGTGCCTGCACTGACTTCTGAAATAGCCCATGAACAAAACTATGAGCTGGCCAAGATAGCTTCCCGGGACCGCTTGCAGATCGTTTCTTCAGCAAAAGTGATCAGCAAGGTGATCGTGCAAACGATCCGAAATCCCGGTTTGTCTGCTATCTATAACGAACTGTTCTCGCCGGAAGGCAACAGTATTTACGTACAACAGGTGCCTGCATGTAACAACCTTGCTGTTGAGGACATTGCTTACCAGATAAGCAATGCCATACCCATCGGCATTACCTGGGAGAAACAGCAGGATGGTGCTGTCCGGCATGCTGTTGCCCTCAACCCGGAGCCTGATTACGAGGTTGTAGCTGACGAGCAACTGGTGTTTATTGCCCGTGGACTACCGGTTGATTACAGGGCCTCTGAAACTGCTTTCGTATCAAAGCTTGCCCGCGAAGGCGGTGGCCACACCAGTGTTCCCCGCCGGGTACTGCTGATTGGCTGGGCGGACATGATTCACGACATTCTGCTGGAACTGAATGCACATGCCTTGTCAGGAACAGAGATTACTATCTTGTCGACGCTTACCCATGCGGAGGCCAGTGACCGTATCAGGCAACGCGAGGCGGTGGCACTGCCAAACCTGGGTCTTGATTTCATCGAAGGTGATGCCACGCGTGCAGCGGCGTATGCCGGTATCGAGCTGGACAGTTACCAGAGTATTGTGGTGTTTGCAGATGACCGCGGTGATCCGGGCGATGTTGATACGCTCACCCTGCGTACCTTGTTGCGCCTGTCGGATTTGCGTAAATATGACAAGTTGCGTGCCCACATGGTGGTGGAACTGGTCGATGAGGCCAACCGGGAGTTGATTGCAGGTCTGGATGTTGATGACGTGATCATCAGTCCTGCCATGGTCAGTTCGCAGCTGGCGCAGATTGCCCGGCAAAATACACTGGGACCGATTTACCGTGAGCTGCTGAGTGCGGGCGGTGTCGAGATCAGTTTGCGCCCGGCGGGAGACTATGTGGCGCTGGATACCGATTGCAGCTACAACGACCTGACCTATGCGGCGCAGAGAAAGCTTGAGATTGCACTGGGTTTACGGCTGTTCAGTAATGGCGGTGAACTGCTGCTCAATCCGCCGCGTGACAAGACCTGGCGCTTTGGCGAGCAGGACCAGGTGATTGTACTGGCGCAGCAACTCTACCAGTAATCAAGCGGCGTTCAGCAAGGTTTCTATTTTTCCGAGCAGGCGCTGGAAATTGACCGGCTTGGTGTCGTAGTCATCACAACCGGCCTGCAGAGCTTTTTCTTCGTCACCCGCCATGGCGTGTGCCGTTAGCGCGATCACCGGTATTGATTGCGTGGCCGGATTGGCCTTGATCTGTCGGGTGGCCTCCCAGCCGTCGATGACCGGCAGGCTTAAGTCCATCAGGATCAGGTCGGGGGCTTCCGAAGCCGCCATGTTGATACCGGCCTGGCCGTCAACTGCAATGATAACTTCGAATTCCTTGCGCTCCAGCCGTCGCGAGAGCATGTCACGGTTCATCTCGTTGTCTTCTACCAGTAATATCCTGATCATCATGGTTCTCTGCTGCGAACGGTCACCGACAGTATACCTGTTTATCGGTATTTTTCCGGTATGACGCCGAGAGTGCTGCGGTTCTGCTAGAATAAGTGAATTTTAAGCAGCACGTTTTCTACAGGGATCACGGTTATTATGAAAGTACTCGTTACCGGCGCCGCCGGATTTATAGGATCAGCATTGTCACTGCGCCTGCTGGACCGCGGAGATGAGGTTGTTGGTATAGACAACCTCAATGATTATTATGATATTGAGCTGAAAAAATCACGGCTTGCGCGCACCCGGGACCATCCGGCGTATACCGATGTACGTATTGATCTGGAAGATCGTGAAGGCATAGCCGCGCTGTTCAGCGAACACAAGCCCGACAGTGTTGTGAACCTGGCAGCACAGGCTGGCGTGCGTTACTCGATTGAAAATCCGCTTGCCTATGTCGATACCAACCTGCTCGGGTTTGCCAATATCCTGGAAGGCTGCCGGCATAACCAGGTTGGCCATTTGGTTTACGCCTCCAGCAGTTCCGTATATGGCTCGAATACCAACATGCCATTCTCGGTACATGACAATGTGGACCACCCGGTCAGCCTGTATGCGGCCAGCAAGAAGGCCAATGAATTAATGGCGCATACCTATAGCCACCTGTATCGCATTCCGACAACCGGCCTGCGGTTCTTTACGGTCTATGGCCCGTGGGGACGGCCGGATATGGCACTGTTCAAGTTCACGCACAACATCCTGGCAGGGAAACCGATTGATGTTTTTAATCACGGTAATCACCGGCGCGATTTTACCTATATCGATGATATCGTCGAGGGCGTGATTCGTGTGCTGGACCGGATACCCGTGCCGGATCCGGAGTGGTCGGGCGATGCGCCGGATTCTGCAACCAGTACCGCACCTTACCGGCTTTACAATATAGGTAATAATAATCCGGTTGAGTTGATGCGCTACATTGAAGTCCTCGAGGACTGTTTGGGAAGAAAAGCGGAAAAGAACATGCTGCCGCTACAACCCGGTGATGTACCGGCGACCTATGCCGATGT
>JAOUCV010000314.1 GCA_029859555.1 Gammaproteobacteria bacterium | reverse complement strand
GGTAGCGCAAACCCCATCCAGTCGGTAAAACTGATACTGATACCGTAGGTTTTTTCCAGCACACCGGCAAAAATGGCGTTTGGCGGTGTACCGATCAGCGTCGCCACCCCGCCAATGGATGCTGCATAACAGATACCCAGCATCAAAATCGTGCCAAACCACAATTCACCCGGCTGGTGATCTATTTCATATTCAACCTCCCTGAGCACGGCCATCGCAATGGTCACCATCATCATGGTCGTCGCCGTATTGCTGATCCACATCGAGAGAAAAGCGGTCGCCAGCATAAAACCAAGTACGATACGCCGCGGCGTAACACCGACCATGCGAATGGTGTGCAGGGCTATCCGGTGATGCAGGTTCCAGCGCTCCATCGTAACCGCAATCAGAAAGCCACCCAGAAACAGGTAGATCAGGTGATTGCCATAGGCGCGGGTAACTTCAGCGCCACTCAAGACACCCAATAGCGGAAACAACACAATCGGCAACAACGCGGTTGCAGGCACCGGGATCGCTTCGCTGATCCACCATACCGCCATCAGCACGGTCACAGCAGCGACTCGCAGTCCTGCCGGGCTCATTCCTTCCGGAAGCGGCAATAACAACACCAGGAAAAATAATAGCGGCCCGAGAATCAGACCGATCACAGCACGATGTTTAAGCAAATGCCTGCCCCACAGGTCCGGCCCGCTGCGCAAGGCAGGGAACAGGCCACACAGAAAGCGCATTGATGAACAACAGCATGCGCGGATTATCAATCCCGGCCTGCTGAATGGCAACCGCCAGACAGTCTGCACCGGCACGCCTTCATGACAACCAGGACATATCTATATCTATCTGTTTTACATATATTTATTATTTCTGTCTGGATAGCACCTGAAAATGACACAGCACACCCAAGCGACGAATGTGCAGCGGATTGTTTTTATTTGTCGCCGACACTGCCGCAACCGTGAAACAAACCTTGCGCTCTGCTGTCCATTGCAGAGGCTGTTCAATGAATCAAAAAACGGGATAAAGATATGAAAATCACTCAACTGTCACGCTGCTACCCACTGCTACTGCTGATCTGCTTGAGCTTCAATGCCGGCGCGGCTGCATCAACGGCAACCGCCACCTTTGCCGGTGGCTGTTTCTGGTGTATGGAACCGCCGTTCGACAAGCTTGATGGCGTTATCTCGACTACCTCCGGATACAGCGGAGGCACACAGGAAAATCCGACCTACAAACAGGTGTCTCATGGCAGCACCGGACATGCCGAGGTTTTGCAGGTTATTTACGATCCGGAAAAAATCAGTTACGCAGAATTACTGGATGTATTCTGGCACAACATAGATCCGACCCGGATCGACGGTCAGTTCTGCGACTTCGGCAACCAGTACCGCAGCGAAATTTTCTATCATGATGCCGAACAGAAACAGCTGGCAGAGCAATCCAGGGCGGCACTGGTCGAACTGAAACCTTTCGACAAACCGGTATTGACCAGGATCACCCGGGCCACTGAATTTTATCCGGCGGAAGATTACCACCAGGACTACTACACAAAAAACCCGGTGCGTTACAAGTTCTACCGTTACGGTTGCGGTCGCGATTCACGACTCGAAGAACTCTGGGGCAAGAATCCACCATCACATTAAAACCAGCCATCCCTGCCGGTGAAATAACAAACCCGGCTTGCAACAACACAGGGCTTGCCGGTTTGTTATCATCAGCCCATGAAAAAGGTCGTCATCCACAAACCCGGCGGCTATCAACAGCTGAAAATTGAAGAGCATGCAGACCTGCAACCCGGTCCTGGCGAAGTTCTCATTGAGGTAGCTGCCATTGGCGTCAATTTTGCCGACTGTGTTACCCGCATGGGACTTTACGCATCCGCCAAAAAGTATGTAGGGTATCCGATCACCCCGGGGTTTGAAGTCAGTGGCACCGTCCGTTGTGCCGGTCCCGGTGTAACCGCACTCAACCCGGGTGCAAAGGTGCTGGCTGTCACCCGCTTCGGCGGCTACACCACGCAACTGCTGGTAAAACAGTCGCAGGTATTTCCACTGCCCGAACAACTCTCATTCGAGTCCGCCGCCAGCCTGCCAGCCGTCTCGCTGACCGCATGGTTTGCCCTGTTTCAGCTGGCGCACGCACAACAGGGAAACACCCTGCTGGTACATTCGGCTGCCGGCGGCGTCGGCAGCATGCTGGTGCAACTTGGCAAGCTGGCCGGTTGCCGGGTCATTGGCGTAGTTGGCGCAGACCATAAGCGCGCCGCCGTTATGGCACTCGGTGCCGATGCTGTCATCGACAAATCCAGCCAGGACCTGTGGGCCGAAGCAGAGCGGCAGGCAGCCGATGGCTATGACATCATTCTTGACGCCAACGGTGCAACCACCCTGAAACAGAGCTATCAACACCTCGCCGCCGTCGGCAAGCTGGTGGTCTATGGTTTTCACAGCATGCTGCAAACCCGCAAGGGCGTGCCCGGAAAACTCCGCATGGCACTGGACTACCTGCGCACACCTCGCTTCAGCCCCTTCGACCTGACCACACAAAACCGCAGCGTGCTGGGTTTCAATCTGAGTTTTCTGTTTGATAAGGACACGATCATGCAGCAAGGCATGCAACAGATACTGCAGTGGCTAGAATCAGGAGAGCTGCAAGTGCCTACCGTTACCAGTTACCCGCTAGAGGCGGTCGCCGATGCACAGCGTGCGCTGGAATCGGGTCAGACTATCGGTAAACTGGTATTGCGCTGCAGCCCCTGACAAGTCCGGGAAATCAGATCACCCTGCTGATTCCCCCAGGCATTACGCACACAGGAAAGAATCGGTGCCAGCCCGGCATCCTGACCTCAGCCAGACAAGCATGCAAACAGTATCGGCAGCCACAGCTTTTTTACCGTGTTATTCGCATCAACGCTGCCTAATCAGCAAAATCCAGCCGTTCCTGTACCGCTTCAATACCGCGCTGCGCACAGGCAGCATCCTTGTCTCCACCGGGAGCACCACTGACCCCTACCGCACCAATAACTGAACCCGCCACCCGTATTGGCAGACCACCATCCAGCACCAGCAAGTCCTCCAGCAGATTCAGCTCAGCAGCGATGTCAGCACGGTTGACACGTAAATCCCCGGAGCCGGTACCGGACAAAATCACCGCATTTGCCTTGCCCTGTGCCAGCTGCGTCATAAACTGGTT
>JAOUCV010000047.1 GCA_029859555.1 Gammaproteobacteria bacterium | reverse complement strand
TTTATTGATGAAATTCCGAAGGCACTGATTGATGAAATCCGGCCGCGACCGGGTATCAGTGCGCCGCGAGCCAGCCATTCTGCTGCAGCGGCTGTGAGTTCGTCAGCATCCGCCGGTGGCCTGCGGCTCGGGCAGCATGTGCACCACCAGAAGTTTGGCGACGGCGTGGTAACCAGTTGCGAGGGCCAGGGTAGCAATGCGCGTGTGCAGGTGAATTTTTCAACGGAAGGCAGCAAGTGGCTGGTGCTGGCCTATGCCAACCTGGAAAACATCGGCGCCTGATCGCCGGCCAGGTCGGCGCCATCAGCTGCCGGAACTCCTGCCAGGAGGCGGCATTTATAACGGCGTATCAATTAATGCGGGTGTGCTCCGCATGCGCCTTTAAACCGGTCTCACTTGAAACCGTCAGCACTTCACCCGGTTGACCCAGGTAGTTGCCCTGTACCAGGTCGATGCCCATTTCCTTGAGCAACTGCAGCGTTTCGTCGTTCTCGACGCATTCTGCAACCGTCACCTTGCCGAGTGCGTGTGCGACCTGGTTCATGGACTCCACCATGGCCTGGTCAACGGAGCTGTGTGCCATGCCTTTTACAAATGAGCCGTCAATCTTGAGTTTGTCGACCGGCAGGTGCTTCAGATAGGCGAAGGATGAAAAGCCGGAGCCAAAATCGTCCAGTGCAAACTGACAGCCGATGTCCTTCAGCGCGCCAATGAATTCTTCAGCGGCGGCAAGATTTTCGATGGCAGCTGTTTCGGTAATCTCGAAAGTCACCCAGGCCGGGTCGAGTCCGGTTTCGTCCAGCCATTCACGTATCAGGGGCAGCAGTGCATCATCTTCAAAGGCGTGCCCGGAGAGGTTGATGGAGAAACTCACGTGGTTGCCTGACTGGCGCAACTTGCTTAACTGCACAATGGCGCGTTTCACGATCCAGCGGTCGACGCTGTGTATCAGGCCGAAGCGCTCGGCAGCCGGCATGAAGCCGCCGGGCAGTATAATTTTGCCATCATCGCAAACCATGCGTACCAGCACTTCGTAGTCCCGGACGCTGCCGTCCCCGGTTGATACGATCGGCTGATAGACCAGCTGGAATCGATCATGCTCGAGCATTTCACGCACCTGTGCGGCCCAGTTCATGTCGGCGGCCATGTCAGCCTTGTCGAGGTCCGCCGGGTCATACAGGGTGGCCCGGTTACGCCCGTGCTGCTTGGCCATGTGGCAGGCAAGGTCGGCATGTGACAGCACTTCTTCCGCCGAGGCGACACTGTCATCAATCATCACCACACCGATACTGCAGGTGATATTGAAGGTCTTGTCTTCAGCAGCAAAACGGTAGTCGTCGCAGAGGGCGCGAAAATTATCGGCCGCACGCAGTACATCCTGCTTGTTGATGTTGTAGAGCAGCAGGGTAAATTCGTCGCCGCCAAAACGTGCCAGCAGGTCACCATCACGCACGTGTGCTGTCAGCAGTGCGGCGATATCAACCAGCAGGCGGTCGCCGGCGGCATGCCCGAGCGTATCATTGATGTACTTGAACTGGTCGAGGTCGATGTAGAACAGCGCACAGTCGGAGCCGCTGCGCGCCACGCGTGCAACGGTACGTTCCAGCTCTTCCTGAAAATAGTGGCGGTTGAACATGCCGGTCAGCGGATCATGCTCGGCATGGTAGGAAAGCTGGTGCTGGAAGGCCTTCTGCTCGGTGATGTCGCGGGTAGTGCCACTGATGTGGGTGATGTCGCCGTTGCTGTTTTTGTGTGAGCGGGCACTAAAACTGAGAAAATGCGGCTTGCTTTCATTGTCGATATGCACGGTTTCAAACTGCACGCTTTCCTCACCATGCAGCAATTTTGCAATCGCATCGCGGTCCACCGGCGGATGATCGGGTGAGCGGTATTCGTGCAGGTAGTGCGTCAGCATTTCGGCCGGGGCAAAGCCGTAAATGCTGGTACAGGCACGGTTCAGATAGGTAAACCGTCCTTCGGCATCCATGGTCCAGACCATGTCCTGTACCGTTTCGACCAGTTCGCGATAACGTCCTTCAGCATCACGCAATCGTGCTTCCATGGCCTTGCGGCGGCTGATGTCGGTGACCATGCAGGTAAAGTACGGTTTGCCACCAATCTTCATGCTGCTGACAGAGACCGACAGCTGCATGAGGGTGCCATCGCGGTGGCAGCCGTTGCTTTCAGTTGCAGTTTCACACTGTTGCAGGCTGTCACCGGATACATTGATTGATGGCAGCAACCATTTTATCGGTCGTTGCCGCATTTCCACGGCAAGATAACCAAACAGGTTTTCTGCCTCCGGGTTGAAGGTGTCGATCAGGCCATCTTTATTTACCACGATGATGCCGGCTGGTGCGGCCTCGACCACGGCACGCATGTGTGATTCCTGTTCGCCAAGACGCCGGAACAGCTTGCTGAGCGTTTGCGTCATCAGGCCGATTTCATCGGTAGATTGCGGTTGCAGTCGGGCCAGTTCTGCGTGCAGTGATGCGCCGCTGCGCATAATCAGTTCCTGCACCGGTTCCAGTGCCTGTGCAACGCTGCGCACCGACAACAGTGTGGTGATGCCGGTGAAACATACCAGGGTCAACCAGATGGCCATGTGCCCGGGGGTCAGGTTGCCGGTCTGCTGCCAGTAGTAATTCATCAATACGGTATACGATAGCAGCGGAACAAAGCCGCCCAGCAGCATGATCTTGGATTTCAGGCTGACCTGGATGGTGCGCAGGCTGAGATGACCGGCAAGCTTGCCGATCTGGTCGAGCGCCAGCTGGTAGGTAGGCAGCCCCACCAGGGTGACCACGGACAATTGCAGCAACATCAATTGCAGAAACGGGCCAAGGTTGCCGGCGATGGGTTTTTCAATGGCCAGAAAGAACAGCGGTGGGGTTGCCAGCGCGTACAGCAGGAAAAAGCTCCAGTAGTCGCGCCCGAAACGGGCCAGCTGGCGTTGCTGGGTATCCGGCAGGTTGCCAGTGAAATTGTCCTGACGTTGTAAGTGACTTAACGGGCTGAAATACCTTGAGAAATAGGTGAAGGCCCAGGCCGCGGTGATGCCGATAAACAGGGCCAGGATCACCAGCGTGCGGGAATTGCCCAGTTCATCGGGTGTGATCGGGCCGAACAACAGCCCGCTAACCAGACCGGCCAGCGGTGCCAGCAGCAAACCAACAATGATAAGCGAGATGAAACGCGTGCGAATGGTCTTGAGATCACTCAACATGACACGGCCCCCGGACTCCCATCACGCATATCGTTAGACTCTCTGTCAGTCAGATGGTAGCGGTAATATTCTTAGAATTAGAACGCTAGCTCCGATACTGCAAGCGTTGGCTGAATACTATGTCATAAGCCTTGGTAATATCAAGGCTGACCACAGGGAGTCGCTTCTGACATGTGGTCACGTAACACAGTACAATCAGCCCATTGTTTTTTGACGGGTGCAGTTATGAAAAGACGACAATTCCTGGAATCAGCCGGTGCCGGCGCCTTGCTCACCGGTGGCGTATTAAGCGGTTGCGGCAAGCAGAGCAGTGAAGGGGCCAGTCAGGCTGGCACCAGCCAGCAAACATTTAACTGGAAAATGGTCACCACCTGGCAGAAGAATTTCCCCGGGCTGGGTACGGCAGCCAACCTGCTGGCGCAGCTGGTGGGTGAAATGAGCGGCGGGCGCCTTAATATCAAGGTGTACGGCGCCAACGAGCTGGTGCCGCCACTGGAAATCTTTGATGCCGTCACCAGCGGCACGGCCGAGATGGGTCACACCTCTGCCTATTACTGGAAAGGCAAGATCCCCGAGGCGCAGTTTTTTTCCACGGTACCGTTTGGCATGACCGCCCAGGAGATGAATGCCTGGCTATATTACGGCGGGGGCATGGAGCTATGGCGCGAGCTGTATGCGCCGCATGGTTTGATCCCGGTCCCGGCCGGCAATTCCGGTGTGCAGATGGGCGGCTGGTTTAACAGGGAAATCAATACAGTAGAGGATCTGCAGGGCCTTAAGATGCGCATTCCGGGGCTCGGTGGTGAGGTGCTGAAGCGCGCCGGCGGGACCCCGGTGGGTATGCCGGGGACAGAAATTTTCACCTCGCTGGAGTCCGGGGTGATCGATGCCACGGAATGGGTCGGCCCCTGGAACGATATGGCCAAGGCGCTCTACAAGGTGGCCAAATATTACTACTACCCCGGCTGGCATGAGCCAGGTACCACCATGGAGTGCATGATTAACCAGGCGGCGTTCGAGACCCTGCCCGCCGATTTGCAGAGTATTGTCATGACGGCCTGCAAGGCGGTGAATCTCGACATGCTGTCTGAATTTACCGCTCGCAACAACCAGGCACTGCAAACACTGGTGCATGAACACAAGGTGGAGCTGCGCGAGTTTCCGAAACCAGTGCTGGACAAGTTGCGGGCAATTTCAGTTGAGGTAGTTGAGGAGCTTGCCCGGGATAATGAACAGGCCGGGCGTGTGTACCAGTCCTATCGTCAGTTTCAGCAACAGGTACTGGCGTGGCACGATATTTCGGAGCGCGCCTATCTGAATGTGCGCGGTGGCTAGCCGCCGGGTCGCAGTGAACGGCTAATCGAAAGAATAGCCGAGCCGCAGCAGGTGCAGGTTCATACCCTGGTTGGGTGTCTTGATATCGCCATTTGAAAGGTGCTGCAAGCGGTAGGAAATTTCGTACTGCCCCTTGTCGCCAAAGCCCAGCCCAAAGCCGAGCACGCTGCCGAACTGAAAGGCGGTCGAATATTGCTGCTTACCAAGGCGTGTTTCCGAAATCAGGTGCGGACCGATACCGACTTCTGCGTAGGGTGATACTCCACTGGAAAGACTGGTATCGCGTTGAAATCGGAATACCGGTGTCAGACCGACGGCAAACAGCTCGTCGTTTTCGCTGTTTTTATGGTCGGATTCCATGTACGACAGCTCGGCATCCCAGTAGCCACCGACGTACCAGGCACCGCCGTTCAGCCAGGTGCGCTCCCATTTATTCTGCAGCCCGAAGCGGTACAGCGTGGTGTCGTTGTCATCCAGGTCTTCACCATAGGAGAAAGACAAGGCATCAATCCAGTTGTTGCCGTTGGCCTGTGCACCGCTGCAGCCGAGCAAGGCCAGAATGAATAGCCAGTGTGTATATCGTTTCATGTCATACCTGTACAAATATTTACCTGTAGTGCTGATAATGTTTATGCAAAATGCTGATCGTCTGTCCAGGTCCACGCAGAGTGGAAACGCTCCCGGATTGTTATCCTATCAATTCTGGTAAACAAAATCAGGTAGCCAGGTGACGATTTTTGGCCACAGCGCCAGCATCAGCAGCATTAGCAGTTGCAGGCCGATGAAGGGGGCCACGCCAGCATAGATTTGCCGGGTGCTGACCTCGGCGGGCGCCACACCGCGTAAATAGAACAGCGCAAAGCCGAAGGGCGGCGTCAGGAACGAGGTTTGCAGGTTCAGCGCGATCATGATGCCCAGCCATACCGGGTCGATGCCCATGGCCAGCAGTACCGGGCCGACGATCGGTACCACCACAAAGGTAATCTCGATAAAGTCGAGCACGAAGCCCAGCAGGAACATCAGCAGCATTACCGCCAGCATGGCGCCAAACTTGCCGCCGGGCAGGCTGTTGAGCAGCTCGGCGACCACGACGTCGCCGCCAAAGCCCCGGAATACCAGTGAAAATATCGATGCACCAATAAGGATCAGGAATACCATGCAGGTGATGCGGGTGGTGCTGCGCACGACTTCCTGAAAGATTTCCAGGTTGCATTGACGGCGGCTGGCGGCCAGCAGTATGGCACCCATGGCGCCGACCGAGGCGGCCTCGGTCGGCGTGGCGATGCCGGCGAGGATTGATCCCAGTACCGCGATAATCAGTAACAGCGGCGGCAACAGCCCCCGCAAGACCCGGCGCGCCAGGCTGCCAGCTGCTGTGGTAGCCGGCGGCTGTTGCTTGATTGCCGGCATGGCATCGGGCCGGCTGTGAGCGACAAAGGCCAGCCACAGCAGGTACAGCGAAACCAGCAGCAGGCCGGGTATCAGCGCACCGGTAAACAGGTCACCAACCGAGACGGTATCGGTGGCATAGATACCCATGTCCAGCTGTGCCTGCTGGTAGGCAGTCGACAGCACATCGCCCAGCAACACCAGCACGATCGAGGGCGGGATGATCTGTCCCAGCGTGCCGGATGCACAAATGACCCCTGAGGCGATACGCGGGTCATAGCCGTGTCGCAGCATGGTGGGTAATGACAGCAACCCCATGGTGACCACGGTGGCACCAACGATGCCGGTACTCGCGGCCAGCAGCATGCCAACAATGGTGACCGAGTAGCCAAGTCCGCCGCGGAGCTGGCCGAAAACTTCTGCCATGGTGTCGAGCAGGTTCTCGGCCACCCGGGAACGCTCCAGCATCACCCCCATGAAGACAAACAACGGTACCGCAATCAAGGTGACGTTGGTCATGATGCCGTATAAACGGTTGGGCAATGCCTGCAAAAACGCGCCGTCGAAATGGCCGCTGAGCTCGCCGATGAAGGCAAAGGCCAGCGCCGTGCCTGCCAGCGAAAACGCTACCGGATAGCCCGCCATCAAGACCAGGCAGACCGCGAGAAACAGCAGCAGGGGAAATATCTCTGCCATGGTTAGCCTTCCCGGTCCGGATCGCTTCCCGGATCACCGGGAAGCGGGTGACCGGCCAGCAACAGCAGTTTGTGCAGGATGATGGAGCAGCCTTGCAACAGCAGTAGTATGGCCATCACCGGTATGGCTGTTTTCAGCAGGAACACCCCGTCCAGTCCGTCCGCCTCACGTGAACCTTCCAGTATCGACCAGGAGGCCGACACGTATTCCAGGCTGGAGAAGAAGATATAAAGGCATACCGGGAACAGCAGCAACAGGGTCCCCAGCAGGTCTACCCAGGCACGTGTGCGTGCAGAATACTTTTGATAGAAGATATCGACGCGTACATGGCCGTCATGTTTCAGGGTATAGGCGGCCGCCAGCATGAACACGGCGGCGTGCAGGTAGCTAACCGATTCCTGCAGCGCAATGGATCCGGTTTCGAACAATTTGCGTAACACCACCACGGCGAAGGTGATCAACACCATGGCAAGTGTCAGCCAGGCGATGATGCGCCCGGTTTTCTCGGCGAGGCGATCCAGTAAAACAGCGAGGCTTTGCAGTCGTGCGTACATGTGGCTCTTGTCCTTGCGGACATGCGGAAATTCAGAAGGCGACAGACCGGATTACCAGCGGTGTATCACCCAGCGGGGGATCACCGGCTCCAGCCGATCCTGCCGGGATTCCAGCGAACCGTTACCATCTGCATCGTACAGGTAGTAGGGGTAGCCCCGTGTCGGTATGACCTTGACCATGTAGAGCCGGCCGCCGCTGCGGTATTCGTGGATGACGGCATCGTCACGCTTGATAATCTTTACCTCCGGTTCGAGATCTTCATCGGCCAGTCCGGTGGGTGCCGGCGGCGTCTCAACCGCTGGCGGCGGCAGCTCGGGCAGCGGTTCAAGGTCCGGTGGCGGTACTGCCTGAACCGGTAGTGCAGTCACCAGCAGCAGCAGGGCAAGACGATTAAGCATGTTGTAATATCCTGATTCTCATGTTGTTCCGGGACTTTGCGGGCAATTGTCATGTGTGGCAGCGGCCGCTAAGCCTGGCTCGACAATAATGATACCATGACGCAAAGCGCCGGTTACGGCAGTTCGGCAATAATCACAAACCCCGGGTACACGTTCCTGATCATGTCTGCAAAACAATCCAGACCCTTCCTGCTGGTCGACGGGTCATCCTACCTGTACCGCGCCTTCCATGTTCCGAACCTGCAACTGCTGACGAATGCCAGTGGCGAGCCGACCGGTGCGGCGCTCGGTGTCGTCAATATGCTGCGCAGCCTGATTGCGGATTACGACCCGCATAACATGGCGGTGGTCTTTGACGCACGTGGCAAGACCTTTCGCCATGAGATGTATAGCGAGTACAAGGCCAACCGGCCTTCCATGCCGGAGGAACTGGCCGTGCAGGTAGAACCGTTGCATGCACTGGTGCGGGCAATGGGCTTGCCATTGCTGCAGGTCAGCGGGGTAGAGGCGGACGATGTCATTGGCACGCTTGCCCGGCAGGCCTCGGCCAACGGCATGGACACCGTCATTTCTACCGGTGACAAGGACATGGCGCAGTTGGTGGATGAGCACGTGACACTGGTAAACACCATGTCGAGAACCGCGCTGGACCGTAACGGCGTACTCGAAAAATTTGGTGTACAGCCGGGGCAAATCATTGATTTTCTTGCCTTGACGGGTGATACATCCGACAACATTCCCGGCGTACCCAAGGTGGGTCCGAAGACGGCGGCCAAATGGCTGACGCACTACGGCTCGCTGGATGCGGTGATGGAACAGGCGGACGAGATCAAGGGCAAGGTCGGGGAGAGCCTGCGCGCCTCGCTGGACATGTTGCCGCTGTCACGCGAGCTGACCACGATACGCTGCGACCTGGAGCTGGAGTCAGCGCCGCAGGATTTACAGCTGCAGGGGCAGGACACGGAGCGACTGCGGGAGTTATACACACAACTGGATTTTTCCAGGTTGCTGGAAGAACTCGACGGCGACGCTGCCCGGGTCGGTGCCGGCGTGCCTGATGCCAGTGAGGCCGGGGCGGTTTATGAAACCGTGTTGACCGAGGCACAGCTGGATGACTGGTTGCAGCGTTTACAGTCTGCCGGGGTGTTCGCCTTTGATACCGAGACCACCAGCCTCGATTACATGGCCGCCCGCATCGTCGGTGTGTCGTTTGCGGTCGAGGCCGGAGAGGCGGCCTATGTGCCAGTCGCGCATGACTACCCGGGTGCGCCGGAGCAGCTGGATCGCGACAGCGTACTGGCACGGTTACGGCCTGTGCTTGAAAATAAAGATAACTATATAATTGGACATAACATTAAGTATGATAGAAATGTACTTAGTAATCATAATATTAAGTTATCCGGTATTGCTTATGACACCATGCTGGAGTCCTATGTGCTGGAGAGTACCGCGACCCGCCACAACATGGATGCGGTGGCGTTGCGCTACCTCAACCACACCACCATCAAGTACGAGGACGTGGCCGGCAAAGGCGCCAGGCAGCTGACATTCAACGAGGTGCCGGTGGAAACGGCGGCACCGTATGCCGCTGAAGATGCAGATGTCACACTGCGCCTGCACCAGGCCATGTGGCCGAAACTAACGGCACAGGCGGAGCTGGAGAAGGTGTTTACGGACATTGAAATGCCGCTGGTGACGGTGCTTTCCGATATGGAGCAGACCGGCGTCGCTATTGATACCGGCATGCTGGCACAACAAAGCGAGGAGCTTGCCGGTCGCATCAATAAACTGGAGCAGGAGGCGCAGCGCGAGGCGGGGCAGCCGTTTAACCTCGGCTCACCCAAGCAGATCCAGCAGCTGTTGTTCGAGAAGCTGCAGTTGCCGGTGCTGGCAAAGACGCCGAAAGGCGCACCGTCGACGGCCGAGTCGGTGTTGCAGGAGCTGGCGCTGGATTACCCGTTGCCGCGGCTGATTCTTGAGCACCGCTCGCTCAGTAAACTCAAGTCGACCTATACCGACAAGCTGCCGTTGCAGGTCTGTGTTGATACCGGCCGGGTGCACACCTCCTACCATCAGGCGGTGGCGGCGACCGGGCGGCTGTCGTCATCGGACCCGAATCTGCAGAATATCCCGGTGCGCACCGAGGAGGGCCGGCGTATTCGCCAGGCCTTTATTGCCGGGCCTGAGCGGTTGTTGCTGGCGGCGGACTATTCGCAGATCGAATTACGCATCATGGCGCACCTGTCATCGGATGCCGGCCTGCTCAGCGCCTTTTCTGCCGGTGAGGATGTGCACCGGGCCACTGCCGCCGAGGTATTCGGGGTGCTGCCGGAAGCGGTAAGCAACGAGCAGCGACGCTCTGCCAAGGCAATCAACTTTGGTCTCATTTACGGCATGTCGGCCTTCGGCCTGGCGAAGCAGCTGGGTATTCCCCGTGGCGCGGCACAGGAATATATCGATCTGTATTTTGCGCGCTACCCGGGCGTCTACGCGTACATGGAGGCCACCCGCGAGCAGGCGCGCGGGCAGGGTTATGTCGAAACGGTGTTTGGTCGGCGCCTGTACTTGCCGGACATTAATGCGCGTAATGGCCAGGTACGGGCAGCGGCCGAGCGTACTGCCATTAATGCGCCGATGCAGGGTACGGCGGCGGATATCATCAAGCGAGCCATGATTGATATGCATGCCTGGTTGCAGACGGACACCGGTCTGGATATCGCCATGATCATGCAGGTGCACGATGAGCTGGTGTTCGAGATTGCTGCACAGGATGTGGAGGCGGCACGGCCGCAGATTGTCGCGATCATGGGTAACGCGGCGGCCCTGAAAGTGCCGCTGGTCGTGGATATCGGTACCGGCACTAATTGGGACGAGGCACACTGATAGCCAAAATACAGTGCATGCCTGACAATTTATAATTTATAACATATTGTAATAAAACATTTTTATTATAAATAGTGCTATAATTATAGTGTAAACTTTAAATAAAAATCAACGCTGGTGTGTTTTTCACGGCCGCTTCCCATTTGACTTGCAGCGGGAACCTTTTCGATGTTGTGTCCTCTTACTTACTGAACGGAGGTTACTGCCCCACTCCACTCCCTGAGTGGGCTGCCTCCTTGCCTGGTACGGTTTAAGCCAGGTATTTTAAAAACCCCGGCAGAAATCCCCCTCGCCGGGGTTTTTTTTCTCCGCACCGTGACTTGATTACTCCGCTGGCACCAGCCCCAGCCAGTGATTCAGTACCTGCTGCAGTTGCTCATTGCCGGCGCGCGTGTGCGCCGAAAATAACTGGCTGGATGCCTCGGGGTGCAGTCTTTCCAGTGCCTTGCGGGTTTGCAACAGTGCCGCCTGCGCAGGTCCGCGCTTGAGCTTGTCGGCCTTGGTGAGCAGCACATGGGTCTGCAATTCGGCGCTGTAACACCAGCTCAGGACCTGTTGATCGTATTGCTTCAGCGGATGACGGACATCCA
>JAOUCV010000312.1 GCA_029859555.1 Gammaproteobacteria bacterium | reverse complement strand
CATTATCAATAGCTCCGGCCCAGCGTGCAGTTTCCAGGGGCTTGCCGCTGGCGGCGGCGACTTTTGCATCCAGCACCTCTGCGGCACCCAGCGACTGCAAATAATCCGTCACCTGCAACTTGCGACTCAGTGCAACCACTTCATAACCGCGACCACTCAGCAGGTCGATCGCCACACTGCCGACCCCGCCGCTTGCGCCGCTTACAACAACCGGCCCCTGCGCCGCTACCAGACCATTTTGTTCCATGCGATCAATCGCCAGTGCCGCGGTAAAACCGGCCGTACCCAGCATCATGGCATCAAACAGGGTCATGCCCGGCGGCAACGGCACAACCCAGTCGGCCGGCACACGCACCACTTCGGAAAATCCGCCATCATGACTTTCACCCAGACCACAGCCGGTGACCAGCACCTGGTCACCCTCCCGAAAGCGCCCATCAACCGACGCGCTTACTTCACCGGCGACATCCACTCCCGCCACCAGTGGAAAACGGCGCAGGATCCTGCCATTACCGGTGGCGGCCAGTGCATCCTTGTAATTGACACTGGAATAGCGGCTGCGAATAACAACTTCGCCGGGCGACAAATCATCGAGCGTTAATGCCTGCAGCGCCGCACGTACAGTACCGTCGGTGTTTTTATGTACGCGCAAGGCACGAAACGAGTCCATTGTTACTGCGCCGCAGCTGCCGGCTGATAATCAAGGACACCGCTGTAGTCAAACGGCAGGCTTGCCGGACTGTTTGCCAGGCTGATTTTTCCGCTCAGCCGGTAGCTCAGGCTGCTACGGGTTTCGGTATTTAATGCCTGCAGCTGTTGCACTACGTTTAACAGGCTGCTGACGACCTCGACATCCAGCAGTGCTTCACCGAAGGCCGGGATATCAACTGCCTGGCGGCTGGCACCATAGGCAAATTCACGCTTGTTAATTTCAATGCTGTAGCTTAAACCCTCTACCGGTATCGCCGTATCATTCGGGTTCAGTATCCGCAGTTGCAGTCCGAAACGCTGCTCCAGCACACCCATTTCCTGCGGCTGGATACTGACCAGTGAAACACGTGGTGATTCCTTGTAGGGGCTGAGCGTGGCGCAGGCATTAAGCAAGACAGCAGTCACCATAACCAGGGTAACGAACAGGCTGCGGTTTATCGTTTTCATGGCGTCTCTCGTCAATTATTCAGGATGTTTCCTGTTAAACCGGCACAGGCACTGCAAGCACCCTGTTCAAAAAAGAACAAGGGATAGCTGTCAGCTGCTATTTCATTTCCTCGCCCTTGCGCACCGCCGCATAGGGTGAATGCCGATGGCCGTCATGATATTCCATGCGGTAATGCCTGAAATCTGCACAGTTATCGAAATGCATAAAAGGATTCCCCTGCAGTTGCTCTTCCATGGTCACCGTGGTTTTCTCTGCATAGTTATGCCCCGGACGAATCAGTGTGCCGGCCGGCAAGCGCTCGGCCATGGTATTCAGGGTGGCATACATTTGCTCCGGATCACCGCCACGCATATCACAGCGACCACAGCCGAACACAAACAGGGTGTCGCCGGTGAGCAGCTCATTGCCAACGTGATAGCATGCTGAGCCCGGCGTATGCCCGGGCGTGTGCAGCGCCTTGATCGGTGTCTCGCCCAGCGCGATGGTGTCACCGCCGTGATGCTGCGTGGGCATATC
The DNA here is from genome assembly GCA_029859555.1 of Gammaproteobacteria bacterium. Taxonomy (GTDB): domain Bacteria; phylum Pseudomonadota; class Gammaproteobacteria; order UBA9214; family UBA9214; genus UBA9214. Next base: position 1,524 of record JAOUCV010000312.1, on the reverse strand, counting down.
GATACAGCCTTGCCAGAACTGCGCTTCGGCTTTCATCAGGTGCAGTTGAGCATCATACTTGTTCAGCACTTCGCTGATTCCGTTGATATGGTCATTATGACTGTGTGTCAGCAGGATATCGGTGATCTTCATGCCGTGCTTTTCAGCCAGCGCCAATACTGCCGGCACATCCCAGGCCGGATCAACAACGGCCGCACGGTCAGTAGCATGATCGTGCACCAGGTAAATAAAATTCTCCATCGGTCCCAGCTCCAGGGTATGGATGGAAAACGGCTGATCTGATGACATGACTGGCACCTCGCCCAATAATCGATAACAGATACTCCGTAGTATGGAAGATATGACCCGGCAGGAACAGCCGTAGTATCATCACCGATTTGACGCCGGTATTCCCAGTGGCTGCCTACAAACTTATCCTGCTTCCGACTGAGCCGCAGTGTCCACCACTTGACTGTGCCCGGCTGGCCTCGGAACTGCAGGCCATACAACTGATCGGGGAACCGGTCGCAGTGGATAACGGGGTGTTTTATCCGACCGGAAAACACTTCCTGCAACACATCAGCTTCCTTGGCTGCTCACCGGCGATCGAGCTGGAACCACCCTCTGATCCCGCTGGATTGTCCGCTGACAGCGCAGCCGGCAAGTTTTGCCACGTATTTCTTCACAGCAGCACATCGCTCTGCCTGCGCGCAGACCAGCAGTGCCCGCCACCGCGCTGCCCGAAATGCCGGCAGCCATGCAACGACTGGAGAGCCACCTTCAGCAGAGGTCAGCAAAACCCGGCCCGGACAGACTGGAACTGCAGTGGCTGCGGTTTTAGCGGCCAGCTCACCGATCTGTGCTTCCGCAAGGCCGCTGGCATTGGACATACATTTATAGAAATCAGGGGGATATATCCCTCAGAAGCGGTCCCCACCGATGCCCTGCTAAACCGTCTACAGCGTTTAAGCGGCGGCCCCTGGAGGACTATCTATATAAGGGAGTAGCGAACCGGCAGCGCTGCTGTGTCACAATAGCACCCAACATCCTTAAACAGCCGGCAAATCACTATGAGCGACGAAGATACCAGCAAGGAAGAACGCATACTGCGCGTCATGAAACGGGTACTGACCGATATCGCCAAAGATACCTACACCCGGCCTGGCCATCGTCATCCCCTTTCGGATGACACCGTGAAAGACATTCGTCACTGCCTTTCACTGATTACCGCGCGCGAAGTGGAACTCAACAAGGCGGCTGGTCGCAGCATGGATGAGCGCCCGCGCTTCATCGATGAGCCGCAAAGCTCGGTGGTCGTTCCGCTGACCGTTCCGGATTCGAAAGACAAACCCTAAGCCCCTCGAGTTTCCCTACCCTCAACACCAGCTACCGGCCCTTCTCCGGGCCGTCGTCACGCCATTTTTTTATCTATAAATCAATAGCTAAGGTTGACTGTCGGCATGCCGATAGACAAACAGGCAGCCAGTCAGCAGCGGATTGTTGCATCCCCGGCCAGCACTGGCACGGGTTTTATATATTTTTCAG
>JAOUCV010000311.1 GCA_029859555.1 Gammaproteobacteria bacterium | reverse complement strand
GATCTTGATGGTGTTCTTGTTGGCGCCTACCGTGCCGTCGGCGCCGAGGCCATAGAACAGCGCGCGTACCACCTGTTCGGGCTCGATGGCGAAATCCGGGTCGTAGGCGAGGCTGGTGTGGCTGACGTCGTCGTTGATGCCCACCGTGAAGCCGTTCTTCGGCTGCGCCTTGTCGAGTTCGTCGTATACCGCCTTGACCATGGCCGGCGTGAACTCCTTGGAGGACAGGCCATAGCGTCCGCCGATGATGTGCGGCAGTCTCGCGCACGGCAGCGTGCCATCGGCCGCGGCCTGGGACAGCGTGGTCACAATGTCCAGGTACAGGGGTTCACCCGGTGCGCCTGGTTCCTTGGTGCGGTCCAGTACCGCGATGGCGCGGGTGCTGGCGGGCAGCGCGGCCAGCAGGTGCTTGACGGAGAACGGCCGGTACAGGTGCACCTGGATGACGCCGATCGCAGTGTCATGCGCCAGCAGCCAGTCAACCGTTTCACGCACGGTGTCCGCGCCCGAGCCCATCAGGATGATGACGCGTTGCGCCTGCGGGTCGCCGTGGTATTCGAACAGCTGGTAGTGACGCCCGGTGAGATCACCGAATTCGCGCATCTTGCGTTCCACGATCTCGGGGGTGCGTGTGTACCACGGGTTGACGGTCTCGCGGCCCTGGAAATAGACGTCCGGGTTTTGCGCCGTGCCGCGCATGAAGGGGATGTCGGGGCCGAGACCACGCTGCCGGTGTGCACGCACCAGGTCGTCATCGATCATGGCCCGGATGTCGGCATCGCTGAGCAAGGTAATCTTGTTGACCTCGTGCGAGGTGCGAAAGCCGTCGAAGAAATGGATAAAGGGGACGCGGGCTTCCAGTGTGCTGGCCTGTGCTATCAGGGCCATATCGTGGGCTTCCTGCACCGAGCCGGATGCCAGTTGTGCGAAACCGGTGGGGCGTACCGCCATCACGTCCTGGTGGTCACCGAAGATCGATAGTCCCTGGGCTGCCAGCGAGCGCGCCGCAACATGGAAGACCGCGGAGGTGAGTTCTCCGGCAATCTTGTACATGTTCGGGATCATCAGCATCAGGCCCTGCGAGGCCGTGAAGGTGGTGGTGAGCGCGCCGGTCTGCAGGGCGCCGTGCGCGGCACCCGCGGCGCCGCCCTCGCTTTGCATCTCTGCGATGATCGGGATATCGCCCCAGAGATTTGTCTTGCCCTCGTTGGCCCACTGGTCAGCCAGTTCCCCCATGGTGGAAGAGGGCGTGATGGGATAGATGGCACAGACCTCGTTAACGCGATACGCAACGTAGGCTGCGGCCTCGTTACCGTCGATGGTGGCTATTTGCCGGTTTTCCATGCATTGCTCCAGGGTCCGGCCGCGAGGCCGGAAAAAACGCTTGCGTGATTCAGGATCGGCATCCTTGCACCGGGTTCAGTCGGGTTCGGGGGTCATTTCGATCGCATGGCAGGGGCACTGCTGGAAGCAGATACCACAACCGGTGCATTTGTCGAAATTCACCGCATAGCCCTTGTTCTTGCCAAGCTTGCTGATGGCGCCTTCCGGACAGGCGCCGAAGCAACCGTCGCATTCGAAGCAGTTGCCGCAGGACAGGCAGCGCAGCGCCTCGAACACGGCATCGGCCTTTTCCAGGCCATGTACTACTTCCTCGAAGCCGGACTGGCGCTGCTGCAGGTCGATACTTTCCTGTGAACGCTGCTCGGCATCGGTGAAATACCAGACATGTAGTTTATCGAAGCTGGCGAGCGGGTGCTTCGGTGGAGCCGTATAGGTTTCACCGCGCAGCCAGGCGTCGATGTTGCGGGCCGCCTTCTTGCCATGACCGACGGCCACGGTGACGGTGCGTTCCGAGGGAACCATGTCGCCGCCGGCGAAGATGCCGGCATGGCCGGTCATCATGTGCTCATCGACAATGACGGTATCCCACTCGAATTCGACACCCTGTATACCGTTTAACAGGCTGGCATCCGAGTTCTGTCCCAGTGCCAGGATCAGGGAATCGGCCTCCAGTGTTTCCAGCTTGCCAGTGCTGCGCGGACGGCCGTCCTCACCGACTTCCATGACCTCGACGGTGAAGGTGGTGGCATCGATTTCCTTGATGGTGCGCAGCCAGTTGATCTTCACACCTTCCTCCAGGGCCTCGTCAGCCTCGAAGGAGTGGGCGGGCATGTGCGCGCGGTCGCGGCGGTAGATGATGAGTGCTTCATCGGCGCCGAGGCGCTTGGCCACCCGAGCGGCGTCCATGGCGGTATTGCCGCCGCCGTAGATGGCCACGCGGCGGCCGAGTTGCGGCGCCTCATCGGCTTCGACGCTGGCAAGGAAACTTACCGCGTCCAGCATCTTGCCTGCGTCGCGTGCCGGAATGTCGATGTGCTTGCTGATATGGGCGCCGATGGCAACGAACACGGCATCGAAATTACCCGCGTCCCGTTCCCCGATCAGGTTCTCGACCTTGTGATTGAGAATGATGCTGACGCCCATGTCCTCGATGCGTTTGATCTCGGCATCCAGTATGTCCCGCGGCATGCGGTAGGCGGGGATGCCGAAGTGCATCATGCCGCCGGCTGTCGGTCCGGCCTCGCGGATCTCCACGCTGTGGCCCAGGCGCGTCAGGTGGTAGGCCGCCGACAGGCCGCTGGGTCCGGCACCGATGATCAGTACCCGTTTGCCACCGGGAGGAACATCCCATTCGACCTGCCAGCCCTTGCGGATGGCGAGGTCGCCGAGAAAACGCTCCACGGCATGGATGCTCACCGGGCTGTCGAGCTGGCTGCGGTTGCAACTGGTTTCGCAGGGGTGGTAACAGACACGGCCATGCACAGCCGGCAGCGGGTTTTCCTGGATCAGTGCCTGCCAGGCCGCCTTGTAGCGTTTCTCGACTGCCAGCCCGAGCCACGCCTGAATGTTTTCACCGGCAGGGCAGGCGGCATTGCAGGGAGGCAGCAGCGCGACATAGTCGGGGCGCTGTAAACGCGTCGGACCCATATGGGTCTCGTGCAACAGGTCTGGCGGGGGCGTCAGATCGTGCTTCATGTCAGGTGGATCTCCCTTTAGAGGGTAAAGCTGTCTGCATGTCGGCAGCAACCCGGTCTCAATTCCTGTCCTGAGAAGGCGAGGGTGCATGCGGGGCAGGATTCCCGGGCAGGATTCCAGCCGCTCCCTAGCTGTGACTCGATTACGTCATCTTAAACAGCACGGCGG
>JAOUCV010000310.1 GCA_029859555.1 Gammaproteobacteria bacterium | reverse complement strand
GCTGGCGCGCAGGCCGCGTCGCAACCCTCGAGTCGTATCCCAACAGGGCCCTGTATGTTGATGCTTTTTCGATACATGTTGTATCATTTGCCCATAGGCGACGGGGTTACGGGTCCGCTGGCGGGGACACTAACAGGCAGAACCCATCACTGTCTTCTCATCTTCCAAATGGCATAATACGGTCTGCGCGGGAGATGCCGGGGCAGCTGAATGTTCACAAAATACAAAGAAAAATCAAGTATCTTCATGGTTAAGTCCCGCTTCGGGCCGTCTTTTTAGGAAAAGGGGTAATTTTTTAGCTGATTTTTTTTGTGGGGGGCACAAAATGAGTTAGTATAAAGATACCCTCTGCTATATAGCTTGTATCGGGTGGATTCCGCTCTATAAAAAAAACCCGGAATCTGTACAGCTATCCGGGTTAATCCCATTAATTTTATTACTCAGATTCAGAGTGGAGCAGGCCATTAACATGTCCTTTGAAAACAATAACGTGGTCTCCGGCGAGTTTATAACCATGCTGGGGGAGCATTATTACGCGATACGCAATGTCGACAAGATAGACCCGTTTTTTATCAGCCTTGTTTCCAATGCCAATCACTGGTTATTCATTTCATCAAACGGCGGGCTAACGGCCGGCCGAGTGTCCCCCGAAACGGCACTGTTCCCATACGTTACGGTCGACAAGATTCACGAGAGTACGCCGCACACCGGCAGCAAGACGCTAATCAGCACCACTATCGACAATCACAGGTATGAGTGGGAACCATTCAACAAAGGCCATGACGGCCGCTATGCGATTACCCGCAACCTCTATAAAAACACCCTCGGCAACAAGTTGTGCTTCGAGGAAATCAACCATGACCTGGAGCTGGCATTCCGCTACTGCTGGGTAACCAGTGGCGTCTACGGCTTTGCCCGTCAGTGTGAACTGGAGAACCTTGGCAAGGAAAACCTCAGCCTGGAACTGGTCGATGGAATACAGAATATTCTGCCGGCCGGTACACCGCGCTTTGCCCAGACAAACGTCAGCACCCTGGTGGATGCCTATAAGTGGAGCGAACTGGATGAGCCGACGGGACTGGCATTATTTGCGCTCTATTCCGGAATTACCGACCGCGCCGAGCCTTGTGAATCTCTCAAGGCCACGACTGTATTTTGTCTTGGCCTGGAAGGACAGAAGGTGCTGCTCTCCTCAAAGCAACTCGGCAGCTTCCGCCGCGGCATGCCGTTGACGCAGGAAGTCCGCAAGCGCGGCATTCGCGGTGCTTACCTGGTGAACGTGTCGCTGCAGCTGGCACCGCAGACATCGCAGCGCTGGCAGCTGGTGGCCGACGTCGAGCAGAGCCAGGCACAGGTGGTCAGCCTGCGCCACCAGCTCAGTGACACGGCAGCGCTGGCCAGGGCGATCACCCGGTCTGTGGACAATGGCTCGGACAGACTGGCCCGCCTGATGGCACGCGGGGACGCATTCCAGTCCACCGCCGAGGAAATCGTGTCGGTACATCATTATGCCAACGTACTGTTCAATATCCTGCGTGGCGGTACCTTCAATAACCAGTACCAGGTGTCATCACGGGATTTCAGCAAGACCATCAGGATATTCAATGACAACGTTTTTAAACGCCATCAGACACTACTCGACGAGTTGCCGAAGCAGTTGCCCTACTCCCAACTGCTTTCGATCGTCAAGGATCAGGGCGACGATCAGCTGGAGCGTTTGACTTGCGAGTACCTGCCGATCACATTTGGTCGCCGGCATGGTGACCCGAGCCGACCCTGGAACCAGTTTTCAATCAAACTGAAAGATGATCTGGGCAACTACCTGCTCAACTACCAGGGAAACTGGCGTGACATTTTCCAGAACTGGGAGGCCCTCACCTTCAGCTATCCTGAATTTATCGAAAACGTGATCGCCAAGTTCGTCAATGCCTCGACCGTGGATGGTTACAACCCTTACCGAATTACCAAGGAAGGCATCGACTGGGAAATCGAGGAACCTGATGATCCATGGAGTTATATCGGCTACTGGGGCGATCATCAGGTTATTTATCTTCTGAAATTGCTGGAGCTCTCCAGCCAGTTCCACCCGCAGCGTCTCGGTAAATTGTTACACCAGCCTGTCTTCAGCTATGCCAATGTACCCTACCGGATCAAGCCGTTTGATGCCTTGCTGGCGAACGCCAAGAACACCGTCGATTACGATCTGGAGCTGGCGGAACGGATTGAGCAACGGGTGGCTTACCGGGGCGCCGATGGCAAACTGGTGGAAGATGCCGACGGCGAGGTGTACCAGGTCAACCTGCTCGAAAAGCTGCTGGTGACACTGCTCAGCAAACTGGGCAACCTCGTTATTGATGCAGGAATCTGGCTCAACACCCAGCGCCCGGAGTGGAACGATGCCAACAACGCACTGGTTGGCCAGGGACTCTCCATGGTGACCCTGTACTACATGCGCCGTTACATCACGTTCCTGCAGCAGTTACTGGCACAGGAGTCAGGTTCGTTCAGCCTGTCCCGGGAAGTGGGCCTGTGGCTGACTGAAACTGCAGCCGCGTTGAGCAAGGTCCGTCCGCAACTGCAAAGCGGGCCGGTTAGTGCCAGGCTGCAATACCAGCTACTGGTCGGACTCGGACAGGCGGCATCCCGTTACCGGCAGACCGTCTACCGACAGGAGTCATTCTCCGGTAAGGCACTGCAACCACTGGATCAGGTCGCCGCCATGCTGGACGATGCCCTGGCAGTGATTGACCACAGCATCCAGTGCAACGTTCGCGAGGATGGCATGTACCAGGCCTATAACCTGCTGCATATCAAATCGGAAGCAGTCGAAATCGACAGCCTTTACCCGATGCTGGAAGGTCAGGTGGCCGCACTCAGTTCCGGCGCTATAGAGCCAGCCCGGGTGGTCGAGGTGCTCGAAACCCTGTTCGAAAGCGATATTTACCGGGCCGATCAACAAACCTTCATGTTGTATCCTGATCGCCGCCTGCCTGATTTTCTGGAGAAAAACCGGATACCCGCTGAAGAGGTAGAGGCGATACCGCTGCTCACGCGTTTGCTGGAACAGGGGGATCACCACATCGTGGTGCGCGATGCCGACGGTTGCTACCGCTTTAATGCGGAATTTCACAGTGTCAGCGATCTCAATGCAATGCTGGACACGCTGGTGCAGTCTTACGGAGCAGAGCTTGAGGAAGCTCGTCAACCT
>JAOUCV010000046.1 GCA_029859555.1 Gammaproteobacteria bacterium | reverse complement strand
TGGCAGCCTTGCGTTGCAGCGCATCCAGTTGCATGCGCCCCATGATGGATTCAGTTGCCGAGATTTCCTCTGCGGTGACCTTGCCGTCAGCCTTGGCAATATGACCCATCACCGAGAATGTGGCGGTAAAGAAAGCCGCCTGCACGCGCTCCTGTTGGCCAGTGTCAAAAGCGCCGTGCTGGTCTGTAATCTTGATGCCGCGATCGAAATTACGGCCCAGTGCTGCTCCCAGCAGTGCACCCAGCGGGCCACCAAACATGTATCCCAGAGTGCCGCCAAGCACGGTTCCCCACCAGGGCATTAGTTGTAACTCCTTGCGGTCATGTGTTCAGGATGTTTGTTCATGTAATAGATCGTGACAATTCTCGAATTGAACAAAGATTACTTGAAGAGAGGTAGTGGGGTGCTGATGTACCAGTCCTTGATCTCCGGGTCATATTTCCATACCTGGTTATCGATGATGGTGGAAAGTTTCATATTTGCATCATTATAGTAAACAATCTTCACGGCGAGCTTTATCTCGGCGCGATCCTCGGAGATGGTTTTGTTCATGATGTCGTATGAAGTTACCTTGATGTGCTGCAGGGTTTCCAGGTCAGGAGAGGACGCCGACGGATCTTCGAGCCTTCTGAGGGTGTTGGCAGTACCAAAGTCAACCCAGCGTATAGCCGTTTCGTATTTCCACAGGGCCTTGTCATAGGTGATGGTTTTCTTGCTGTCATCAACAGCTGCGCAGCCTGAGATGGCTATTGCGATAATTGCAGAGCAGATAAGTCTGTACATGCTGAACCCCGGATAGTGACTGGTTAAATACTGCTTATCCGGCCATTATAACCGACTGCGGCATTTAGTCTTCAGCCGGATGCAGCTTCTGTGCAGGCGGGCAATAAACTGCCCGCCTGCCGGGGGCAGGGAGGATGTTGCTACTTACGCCTTGTCGTTGAGGTCGCCTGGTCGCAGAGCCTGTCAATGTGCTCGGTGAGTGCCTCGCGGGCTTTTTTCGCCTCCTGGACGACGGATTCCAGCTGTATGGATTTGGCTATGTAGCTGGTCATGTATGTCTGCAGATCCGCTATTTCCTGGCGCAGCTCGACAAGCTGGTTTTTTGCAGCCTGGGTTTCTTTTCTGGCAGTGTCCCTTTCTTGCTGCAGCCTTGCCAGTTTGTCTAGTTCCCTCACTGTGTCATTACAAGGAATGGAGTGGGGGCGATCTGGTGACTTGCCGATCGGGCTTTCCGTGTCGATGTCGACTATTTTTAGAGAGTCCGGTTGTTCCTTTTCCTCGGTGCTTGCGCCAAGCATTTCGGTCGGCACGCTTTTGTTCATGCCACCTTCAAGCACGCAAACATCGAGGCCGCGCTGGCTCAGCAGGAATGCTGCCGAGGCACTGCGTCGGCCGGTGTCACAGCAAATGATATATTTTTTTTCCGGATCAAGACCTGCAGCACGCTCGCGGATCATGGAAAGCGGTACATTGATGCTGTTGTCAAAGGAAAAGCCGGTGTATTCATCTGCCAGCCTGACATCCAGCCAGGTGCTGCCTTCCCTGATTGATTCCTGTGCAAGGTCATAATTTATGTAATGAACAAGATTCTTCTTCAGCAGCTTGATGAAATCCTTTTTGGACAGTCGCATCAGGATGCCATCACTTATCATGGCAATGGTCGCGTTGCGTTTTGCGTCCGATACCAGCGCTTCCTCACCAAAGCAATCACCATCACCCAGTTCTGCCAGTGGCACGTCCCAGCCTTCTCCCGAGGCAAGACGCGTCACTGAACATTTGCCCTGGCGGATGATGTAGAAGTAATCGCCCTCATCACCCTGGCGGATAATGACATCGCCAGCCTTGACGTTGACCGATTCCAGTTTCTGCAGCAGTTTCTGAATATCCGTTGGTGTCAGTTTTATGAGCGCCTCGGACTGTAACATCCGGGCCATCCAGTCTTCACCGGCCACGGGGCTGGCAACTACAGTCTTGTCCTCATTCGACTGGTCCAGTGTCAACATGACATCCAGCAAAGTTGAATCCAGGTAGGCAATAACCGACTTGGTTGCTGCGCGCCCGGTGATCAGTCGTGGTTGCTGGTTGGCCAGCGGATAGCGTGCCGGGTCGGTTCCTGCGGCAACGACGCCGGTTACCTTGCCGTTCGAATCAATAAAATTAATCACGCCGTCGAGCAGGTAAATGGAGCGGTTGTCGCGATCACCTTCGCCGAACAGGTAACTGCCGGCGGTGACGTCCTCGATGGTGAGGGTGCCGGTTATTTCCTTGAAGCGGGTTTCGGTCAGGGAGTTTAGCGGAATAAGATCGCGCAGAATCTCCTGGCCGGAGAATTTCTTTTCCTGTGGTGGTATTGCCTTCATCTGGTTGCCTGCTCTCGAGGGGAGTCAATGTAGGCGAGGCGGTTGCCGGCCTTCATTAGGTCTATCGGCAGAAATGGCCGGTTTTACAGGCCGGGGGGGCAGAAATTTTTTGGGCGGCGTTATCGCTTTCCAGGATAAATATGTGATACAGGTCCGCTAGTCAGCAAAACCTGCCAGGGCAGGTCTTGAGCCGTCCTGTTATAAGGTCCACATTCCTGAAATGGTTTTAGATCGGCGCGAAGCTTAATCCTGCACGGGCTCGACTTTGAGGATCACGCTGTCTGTACCCACGACCTTTACGGTTGTGCCGGCCGGCAGGTCATTTCCCTTGATACGCCAGGTAGAGTCGTCAACATGGATGACACCGCTGTTATTGATAATCGGTTCTGTGAGCGTGAAGGTGCGACCGATGTATTGTGCGCCTCGCCGGTTCAGTGTCGGCTGGTCGGTGGTGGCCGGGTTGGCACGTTGATAGCGCTTGAAGGCGGTCAGGCTGATGACGGAAAGGCCGGAAAAGAACAGGATCTGGTATTGCCAGCCAAGCTCGGGTGCCGCCAGCAGTATCAGGCCGGTGATACCGGCCGCAATGGACAGCCATAGAAAGAAAAAGCTCGGTGCGGCGACCTCGATAATCAGCAGAATGCCGGCCAGTATCCACCAGTGCCAGTAATCAATGTTGGCAAAGAAGGGCCCCATTATGCCTGCTCCCGGTTACCCAGTGCCTCTTTGGCGAGTTCAGCGATGCCGGCAATCGAGCCAATCACACTGCTGGCTTCCAGCGGCATCAGTACCAGTTTCTGGTTGGGTGCCGAGCCGATGTGTTGCAGCGCATCGACATACTTCTGTGCAACGAAGTAATTCACCGCATTGATGTCTCCCTTGGCAATTGCATCGGACACCATCAGCGTCGCCTTGGCCTCTGCCTCCGCCTCGCGTTCACGTGCCTCGGCATCACGGAAGGCAGCTTCGCGGCGACCTTCTGCTTCCAGCACCACTGCCTGTTTTTCGCCCTCGGCCTTGAGGATTTCTGATTGGCGCAAACCCTCTGCATCGAGGATTACGGCACGTTTTTCACGTTCCGCTTTCATCTGCCGCGCCATGGAGTCGATCAGGTCCTGTGGCGGCTGGATATCCTTGATCTCGATGCGGGTAACCTTGACGCCCCACGGGCTGGTCGCTGCATCCACCACAACCAGTAACTGGGCGTTGATCTTGTCACGCTGTGACAGCAGTTCATCGAGGTCCATGCTGCCCATGACAGTACGAATGTTGGTCATGGTGAGGTTGTTAATAGCCCGGCCCAGGTCGTTGACCTCATAGGCGGCCCTGGCGGCATCGAGTATCTGGTAGAACACCACGCCATCGGCCCGCACCATGGCGTTATCACGGGTAATGACTTCCTGGCTCTGGATATCGAACACGGTTTCCATCATGTTGAGTTTGTGCCCGATACGGTCAATGTAGGGGATAATCAAATTCAGACCCGGTGGCAGCGTCTTGCGGTAACGACCAAACCGCTCAACCGTCCATTCATGTCCCTGCGAAACAATTTTTACACCCATGATGACAGTGACCACTGCCAGGGCCAGTATGACGAGTGCAAATGTTGAAAAACCACTCATGTATCTCTCCTTGGATCTATTGCCGATGAAAGGTTGTTGTGTACCGATTGTAGAACAGTCTGGCGGTTGTTGTCCTGTAGTGTATCTGCTGCGGGTTACTGCAGCGACGTACCCGGGAGAATGCCTTTTAAATAGGTGCTGCCACCGAGTTGCTGCATCTGCAGGAGTATCTCATTGCGCCGCTTGATCACATACGCTGAAGGTCTGGCGACCTGGAAGCGTACCGGGTTGGGCAGTACGGCGGCCAGCAGCGCGGCCTGTTCACGACTGACGGCAGAGGCGGGTCGGGAGAAATACCTCAGGGATGCAGCTTGTACTCCGAAAGTGCGCTTGCCGGTTTCGGCAATATTCAGATAGACCTCCAGGATGCGCTGCTTTGACCAGCACAGCTCCAGCAGTACGGTAAACCAGGCTTCCAGGCCCTTGCGCAGAAAGCTGCGGCCCTGCCACAGAAACAGGTTCCTGGCGACCTGCTGGGTGAGTGTGCTGGCACCGCGCAGGCGACCTCCTTGTGCATGTTCTGTAACGGCATCCTTGATGGCATCAAGGTCAAAGCCCATATGTGCGGGGAATTTCTGGTCTTCCGAGGCGACCACTGCCAGCGGGATATCCACTGACATGCGTGTGATCGGTACCCATTGATAATCCTGACGTTCCCCTTCTGTCAGTGTCCGGCTTAGCATGACCGCAGAAAGGGGCGGTGGAACCCAGCGAAACAGCAGTACCGGGGCAAGGCTTGCCAGCAGGAAAAACACGGCTATCCGCAGCAGCCAGCGACGTAATCGTTTCATTTTTTGTGTTCGTGACCTGTAAAAATATCGGGCAGATAGACTACTATTTACTTTCCGGCTTATTGTAGCCCACATTTTTGACAGACAGGTGTTGCCTTGGCTATTAGTGTCTTTGATCTTTTCAGAATCGGTATTGGTCCATCCAGCTCGCACACCGTCGGACCCATGCGTGCAGCCGGTATGTTTATGGAGGGATTGTCAGAAAGCAGGCTGATGGACGGGCTGGCACGCGTGCGCGTCGAGTTGTTTGGTTCTCTGGGCGCAACCGGCAAGGGGCATGGTACCGACAAGGCGCTGATCCTGGGGCTGCAGGGCGAGCATCCGGAGACTGTGGACACCGATGCGATACCTGCCTGTCTTGAGCGGGTAAGGACGCAAGGCGAATTGCAACTGCCGGGTGACCGGCGACTGTCTTTTGATATGCAGCAGGATCTGGTGTTCCACAGGAAGGAGGTGTTGCCATACCATTCGAACGGTATGACATTCCTTGCACTTGATGCGTCCGGTACGCTACTGCGTGAACGTACCTATTACTCGGTCGGCGGTGGTTTCGTGGTCAACGAAGAAGCCGCCGGTGCTGATCGTATTGTTGAAGACAAAACGCATTTGCCGTTTCATTTCACCACCGCTGCGGGCCTGCTGGCGCATTGTGAAGGGCAGGGACTTTCCGTTAGCCAGATAATGCTGCAAAACGAACGCGCCTGGCACAGCACCGGGGAAATAGAAAAAAAGTTGCTGGAAATATGGGCCGTGATGCAGGCATGTGTTACCCGCGGTTGTCATACAGAGGGCGTCTTGCCTGGCGGTTTGAAGGTCAAGCGCCGTGCGGCACGGCTGCATCGGCAACTCACTGCTGAGCAGGAGTTGCACAAGGTGCCGCTGGGAACGATGGACTGGGTTAACCTGTATGCGCTGGCAGTAAATGAAGAGAATGCCGCCGGTGGCCGGGTAGTGACTGCACCGACCAACGGTGCCGCCGGTATTATCCCCGCGGTAATGCACTACTACTGGAATTTCTGTCCAGGCCACAATGAGGCGGGTATCGTACGTTTCTTGCTGACGGCCGGGGCAATCGGCATTTTGTACAAGGAAAATGCCTCTATTTCAGGCGCAGAAGTCGGTTGCCAGGGGGAAGTGGGTTCGGCCTGTTCGATGGCTGCCGGGGCGCTGACGGAAGTGAATGGCGGGACACCCGAGCAGGTCGAGAATGCGGCGGAGATCGCCATGGAGCATAACCTCGGTCTCACCTGTGACCCGGTCGGTGGTCTGGTGCAGGTGCCCTGTATTGAACGCAACGCCATGGGGGCGGTGAAGGCCATCAATGCCTCGCGCATGGCCTTGCGTGGGGATGGAACCCACTTTGTATCGCTCGACAAGGTCATCAAGACCATGCGTGACACCGGTGCGGATATGAAAACCAAGTACAAGGAAACCGCCAGGGGCGGGCTGGCAGTGAATGTGATCGAATGCTAGCCCGACCTGTCGAGGCGGATTATGTCCGAGATTTTGGAGATTGCCCCGATCGCGCATACGGTGTGCTCCTGCAAAAACCACATCACAAATGGCGGCCAGCAGGGTTGATGATTAGCACTTCACCTGTAGGAGCGGACCTTGTCCGCGATTGCAGTGGTTGATTTGTTCGCGCACGAGATGCGCTCCTGCATGCATTGATATTCTATTTAATGCTGCGTATCAGTGGCCCGATGGTCAGGCCCTGTACCAGTATTGAGAAAACCACCACGGCATAGGTTACGGCCACCAGCGTATCGCGCATTTCGCCGGCAGGCAGCGACAGTGCCAGTGCTACCGAGATACCGCCGCGCAAGCCGCCCCACGTCAGCACCTGGATGGCCTTCGGGGTGAAATCACGGAAGCGACGCATGATGGTGATCGGGACGCCGACGGTGATGAAGCGCGCCAGTAACACGATGGGAATTGCCAGCAGTCCGGCTAACAGGTATTCCTGGATAAATACCAGCACCAGTACTTCCAGACCGATGAGTACGAACAGCACGGCATTAAGTATCTCGTCAACCAGTTCCCAGAAGGTATCCAGATGTTCGCGCGTTTTCTGCGACATTGCCAGTACGCGCCCGTGGTTGCCGATCAGCAGGCCTGCCACCACGATGGCGATAGGTGCCGACAGGTGCAGGGCCTCCGCCAGGGTATATCCGCCGGTTACCAGTGCCAGCGTCAGTAAAACCTCTACCTGGTAATTGTCTACGCTCTTCAGCATCCAGTAAGTCAGGCCACCTGCGCCGAGACCAAAGAGGATGCCGCCGATGGCCTCCTGTGAAAATATCAGCAGCACATCGCCGGCAGACATATCTGTACCACCAGCTGCGATACGTGCAATCACCAGGAACATGACCACTGCGACGCCGTCATTGAACAGCGACTCGCCGGCAATCTTTGCCTCCAGGCTTTTCGGGGCATTGGATTGCTTGAGGATACCGAGCACGGCGATCGGGTCGGTTGGTGAAATCAGTGCACCGAATAACAGGCAATAAACAAACGGGACGTTCAGACCGATAACGGCAAAGCCATACCAGCTGAGTATGCCGATAATAAAAGTCGCCCCGATAACACCAAAGGTTGCCAGTATAAAGATGATGCCGCGTTGCTGGGCAAGGTCATTCAGGTTGACGTGCAGGGCGCCGGCAAATAACAGGAAACTCAGCATGCCATGCAGCAGGGTTTCATCGAAATCGATACTCGCCAGCATGACCTCTACATCCTGTTCCAGCAGCAGGCCGATCGGTCCGAGCAGGTTCAGCATCAGCGAGAACAGCAGCGCAACCAGCATGATGCCGATGACGGTCGGCAGCTTCAGAAAACGATGATTGATATAGCTGAAAACAGCAGATGCTGTCAGTAAGGTAGCCAGTATATGAAATAGTTTCAATGCCTTACCTGATGGTCAGCAGTTTCTCATGCATATTGAGTACGCATTCTTCCGTGGCTTCCCAGTCGATACAGCCGTCCGTTACCGAGACGCCGTACTGCAAATCATCCGGATTTTTCGGGATAGGCTGGTTGCCAAAGTTGATGTTGCTTTCAATCATCAGGCCGATGATGGAGCGGTTGCCCTCGAGAATCTGGTTGCTAACGTTCTCGGCGACCAGTGGCTGCAGGGCAGGATCCTTGTTGGAATTCTCGTGGCTGCAATCGACCATGATGTAGGGACAGACACCGGCCTCTTCGAGTGTTTGCTCACAGCTGGCAATGTTGACCGAATCATAGTTCGGTTTGCCATTGCCGCCACGCAATACCACGTGGCCGTATTTATTGCCGGCAGTGCTGACAATGGCGACATGGCCATCGGCATCAATACCGAGAAAATTGTGCGGGTGACTGACAGACTTGAGTGCATTGACCGCTACTGCGAGGCTGCCATCGGTGCCGTTCTTGAAGCCGACCGTGCAGGAGAGACCGCTGGACATTTCACGGTGTGTCTGTGACTCGGTCGTGCGTGCGCCGATCGCTGACCAGGAAATCAGGTCTTGCATATACTGCGGTGATATCGGGTCCAGTGCCTCGGTGGCCAGTGGCAGGCCCAGTTCGGCCAGATCCAGCAGCAAGCGGCGTCCGATGTGCAGTCCTTCCTCAATCTCGAATGAACCGTTCATATGCGGATCGTTTATCAGGCCTTTCCAGCCAATGGTGCTGCGCGGCTTTTCAAAATACACACGCATCACCAGGTAGAGGGTGTCCTGCACCTGGTCCGCCAGTACCTTGAGGCGTTTACCGTAATCGATTGCCGCGGCCGGGTCGTGAATGGAGCAGGGACCGATTACAACGAACAGGCGTTTGTCCTTGCGCTCGAGGATGTTTTTAATGGTTTCCCGACCGTTGAGGACGGACCTTGATGCTGTCCCGGACATGGGCAGCGATTCCTTGAGGGCCTCAGGCGTAATCAGTCTCGAGCAGGAGACGATATTAAGGTCTTCAATGCGCTTGTCGGTCATGGTGCTTCCAGTTTCGGGCCATTGGCCCGGGCTGTTGAGTTCAGCCGGCTAGTTTACGTGAAAAATCCCTGTGGTCTGCAATACAGGGAAGAATATTCTACGGTCTCCGACTGGATTTGCCTGCCCCGGGGAGGAAAACCCGCCGGAGTCACTGTTTTGGCGGTAGCAGGGCATAATAGCAGTGTGTTCCAGAGGCAGGGCGAACGGGTATGACACGACAACCATCGGGCAAACAATGGATATACGAGGTTAATGTCAGGGATTTTGACAGCCGGGTGCTGGATACTTCCAAAGGGCGTCCGGTTTTGGTGGATTTCCGGGCGGAATGGCGCGCTCCCTGCCCGGTGATTGTGCCGCTGCAGGCGCAGCAGGTGCGCGAATATGGCGGGGCACTGCAGCTCGCCAGAGTGGAGGTTGATGTGGGAGAGAACATGAAACTGGCCGGACGTTACCGGGTGCGGCACTTTATCCGGCAGCATGGCAGCATGGCGGCATCTGGTTAGCCCGTGCGCAGCCAGTTACTCATTCTGTTGTGCGTCATTGCTGTATTGCCGGCCCCCGCTGATGCCCGTGCAGGTGCTGCCGGTCTGCCGGTGCAGCAGCCCCTGTTGCAGCATATTGCCCGGGTGGTGGTGGACTCGCCGCTACCGATGCGCCGCGACTTTAGCTGGTTGGCGATCACCGAGATGGCGAACATGTATGGCGAGGAAGCCGAGCGTGCCCGGCTTGAGACCCGGCATACAAAACGTGCGCGTGATGCTGCCAAATGGGCAGCCTCGGTTGATAGTTATGCGGCCAGAATGAAGGCCATGGCAGATGCGATCACCACGGATACGTCCATAGAAATCGTTATTGGTACGGATAAAAGTATTAACCTGTACGTGGCGGGTGAGCCGGTCATTCTTACCGGGGCCTTCAGCGGCCAGCAGGACGTTTACGAGCGACGTGTGATTGAACAGTTTTGCGTGCTGTACCTGTGTGAACGGCTATTGGCCGAACTGGATTTATCCACACCTGATAAAGACATGCTGGTACGCAAACGTACCAGCAGTGCCGCCTACTGGAGTTTCAGCCAGTATGCAGGACCCGTCTGCATGACCGCGGACGGACTGGAATTTCAGTTCCGCGAAATGACGGAAATAAATCGCAAGCGTGCTGCCTGTAACCAGATTGTCGCGGAATTACATACGCTGGTTGATGTGCTGGCGCGCAGCCTTAATCGAGGTGTGCCGGTGGACTGGGCTGGTGTGCAAATTTATCCGATTGCAGACAGTGAAGGACATCAGGTAGTGTTGAATGGCGGTGAGCATATACGGCTGTCGTTACCCGCGCTGGCTGCCAGCAAGGAACTGTTCAGACTGGTGCGTCCATGGCTGGCTGCCCGCGCACAGGGCGAAGATTTTCAGCTGGTGGTGCTGAATGCCTGGCGCTTGATGCAAGGCGTAGATACAGGTCCATGAATCACGGTTTCTGACGATAACTCTTTCATATGAATAAACCGCAAGCAAGCCGCAATTACCCGTTACATCTGACGATCAGTACATTGTTTATCACGCTGGTGCTGGTGCTGGGCGTGATACTGAGCTGGCAAAATTACAGCAAGACCTCCGAAATCATCCTGTCCTCGGCAGACAAGATGTACGACCAGGTGACGCAGGAGCTGTTGCTGGATATCAAGGCCACTTACCGGCCGGTCGGCGACACACTGGCGCTACTGGCGCTGACGCCGCTGGTGGACGCCATGACACTGGCGGAGCGTCTCCGTTCTGTGCCGCTACTCAGGGAGGCACTTCGCAGTGAGTCTGCGGTTACCGGTATCCAGGCAGGCTATCCGAACGGGGATTTCTTTATTGTCAGGCCCCTGGCCGATGCGGCCCTGCGGCAACGTTTTGAGGCGCCGCAAAATGCTGCCTTCATGGCGGACCACGTTGATACCGACACGAACGGCGAGCGTCGCCTGATGCGTATTTTTTTCGATACTGACCTGCTCGAGATCGTCAGAAAGGCGGCTGTAAAAACCGGCTATGATCCGCGGCTGCGCGGCTGGTATATGCGTGCCGTCGAGCAAGGCGGACTGGTGCTGACAGAACCCTACCTGTTTTTTTTCGTGAAAATGGCAGGTCTTACGCTGGCCAGAGAGGTGGGTGACAGTGGCGTGGTGGTGGCCTCCGATGTCACACTGAACCGGCTGTCAGAGTCTATTCGACGTTACCAGGTTACCCCGGCAACCGAGATCGTAATGTTCAGCAAGGACGGTCATGCACTGGCCTATCCCGATACCGACAGATTGTTGCAGAAACTGGACGGTGAAAACCTCGGCATGACGCGCCTGTCCGGGCTGGGTAGCCCGGTACTGTCGTTTCTCGCTACTGAGCTGCAGCCGTCGGTGCAATCATTAAGCTTCGAATTTGACGGCCGTCGCTGG
>JAOUCV010000045.1 GCA_029859555.1 Gammaproteobacteria bacterium | reverse complement strand
CGGGCCTGTTCATACTCTTCCAGCACCAGGATGCCGGCACCGTCACTGAGGACAAAACCGTCACGATCCGTATCCCATGGGCGGCTCGCCGCGGCCGGGTCATCATTGCGGGTTGATAAGGCACGTGCGGATGCAAAACCACCGATACCGGTAGGACAGGTTGTCATCTCGGCACCACCGGCCACCATAATATCGGCATCATTGTAGGCAATGGTGCGTGCCGCTACGCCAATATTATGCGTTGAGGTGGTACAGGCGGTCACAATCGCGATATTGGGCCCTTTCAGGCCATACATAATCGACAGGTTACCGGCAATCATGTTGATGATATTACCCGGCACAAAAAACGGCGAGATCTTGCGGGGACCACCGTCCAGATATGCACTGTAGGCATTTTCGATCCCATGCAAACCACCAATTCCCGAACCAATAGCGACACCGGCACGACTGGCATTTGCGTCCGTAATCTCGATACCCGAATCCTTGATCGCCTGACTTGCCGCAGCAATACCGTAGTGGATAAATTCACCCATACGACGTGCATCTTTATTGGGGATATATTCGGACACGTCGAAATCCCTGATTTCACCGCCAAAGCGTACCGAGAAATCAGAGACATCAAAATTGGTAATTGGCGCTATGCCGCTTTTGCCGGCCAGGATATTGTCCCAGGCCGCCTTGACGCTGTTACCAACGGGAGATACGACACCGAGGCCGGTTACAACAACACGTCTTTTTGACAACGTTTAACCCCCACAAGGCCCTGCCAGGATTTCAGCTCGTACAAGATAAAAGGCCGCACCCGCTGGATAATCGGGTACGGCCTGAATAACAGAGGAAAAACTAGTCCTTGTTGGCGTTAATATAATCAACAGCCTGCTGGACAGTCGTAATCTTTTCAGCCTCTTCGTCAGGAATTTCACACTCGAATTCCTCTTCCAGGGCCATCACCAGCTCAACGGTATCCAGAGAATCAGCGCCAAGGTCATCAACGAAAGAAGAGCTGTTGCTCACTTCGTCTTCCTTAACCCCCAATTGCTCA
Source organism: Gammaproteobacteria bacterium (assembly GCA_029859555.1). Lineage (GTDB taxonomy): Bacteria > Pseudomonadota > Gammaproteobacteria > UBA9214 > UBA9214 > UBA9214. Next base: position 10,135 of record JAOUCV010000045.1, on the reverse strand, counting down.
ACAACAATCTTCTTGACGCGCTCATCAATATTGCTCATTTCGGGTTTTTCCTCTCAGTATTTGATTTAGGCAGCCGAGGCTGCGGAGGTATTGTAGTGAAAGCGAGAGACAACATACAAGTTACATCCATCTCCCCGTATCCGGTGAAAACAGGAGCAACTGTAGAACGCTGCGCCAGTCAATATTTTTACTTATATAACATTGCCTTATAGAATACTCATGATTTTCTGTAGCAGTAAAGCCCGCGTCCAGATTCGATGCACAGCTAGCCCATATACATACCACCATTCACATGAATGGTTTCACCGGTGATATAGGCAGCGTTTTCCGAAGTCAGAAAGACCACCGCATTGGCAATATCCTCGACTGCACCAAGCCGTCCAAGCGGGATCTGTTGCAGTAACGCCTGCTGCTGCGCTTCCGGTAATTCCCGGGTCATATCCGTATCGATAAAGCCCGGTGCCACCGAGTTGACGGTGATACCCCGCGAGCCGATTTCCCGCGCCAGTGACTTGGTAAAACCGATTACACCTGCCTTGGTAGCCGCATAGTTGGCCTGACCAGGGTTACCGGTGGCGCCAATGACCGAGGTTATTGTGACAATCCTGCCACGCCTGGCCTTCATCATACCCCGCAAGCAGGCCTTGCTCATGCGAAAGGCAGAGGTCAGATTGGTTTCGATAACATCCAGCCATTCATCATCCTTCATACGCATCAGTAAATTGTCGCGCGTTATACCGGCGTTGTTGATCAGGATCGTTGGTGCCCCATATTCTTTTTGAACACTCTCAAGCAGGCTTGCAATCGAGTCGGGATCGGTCACATTCAGTACCCTGCCAGCGCCCTTGATAGCTGCCGCAGAAAAGCTGTCTGCTATACCCTGCGCACCACTTTCAGTGGTTGCTGTGCCGATGACCGTCGCACCCTGCTCACCCAGGGCTGCAGCAATCGCCTTGCCAATGCCGCGGCTCGCGCCGGTTACCAGTGCTATTTCACTATCAAAAGACATAAGAAGACCCCTGGAGATTTCGTTCCTGTTTGCCCGGCGAGACTAGTTGTCCAGCGCCGCAGCTAATGAAGCCGGATCATACACGGCTGCGTTGGCGATAGATTTATCAATGCGTTTGCATAAACCGGCAAGCACCTTGCCGGGCCCCGCCTCAACAATGCGGGTAACACCGCGGGCCCCCAGGTTTTGTACAGACGCTACCCACTGTACCGGACAGTAGAGCTGTTTTTTAAGATTATCCCGAATCACGTCAGGCTGGTCATGTGGTTTTGCATCGACATTCTGCAAAACCGCAATAGACGTTGTATTGATAACGGTTTGCGCCAGTCGCGCGGCAAACTGTTCTGCAGCCGGCTGCATCAGGGAACAGTGTGACGGCACGCTCACAGCCAGTGGCAAGGCACGCTTTGCCCCGGCTTCTTTTGCCAGCACCATGGCACGTTGCACGGCATCAGTATTTCCGGCAATCACCACCTGCCCCGGGGAATTAAAATTTACCGGCGAGACCACTTCACCCGCAGCTGCCCGCTCACAGACATCGGTAACGGTTGCGTCATCAAGCCCCAGGATGGCCGCCATGGCACCGACCCCGGCGGGTACTGCTGACTGCATACAACGTCCACGCTGTTCGACCAGGCTAACGGCATCCGTGAACTCGATCGCGCCGGCACAGACCAGCGCGGTATATTCGCCAAGACTGTGTCCGGCCATCACGCCCGGTGCAGCACCACCGGCATGTCGCCATGCACGCCACACCGCAACGCCTGCGGCCAGCATGGCAGGCTGTGTTTTGTCGGTGCGATTAAGTTCTTCTTCCGGACCGTCCTGGCAAAGTTGCCACAGGTCATATCCGAGCACGTCACTCGCCTGCGCAAATGTTTCTTTTATCAAGGATTCGTTTTCGGCGAGTTCTGACAACATGCCAGGAGATTGTGACCCCTGGCCGGGAAACACAATCGCCAGTGTTTCATCAACAGTATCTGTAGCAGTATTCATATGTATCAAGAACGGGAATCAGGGAATCAGGGAATCAGGGAATCAGGGAATCAGTATTTCAGTAAAGCGGAACCCCAGGTGAAACCACCACCAAAGGCCTCCATCAGCAATATTTCCCCGCGCTTGATACGACCGTCGCGAACCGCGGTATCAAGCGCCAGCGGCACCGAGGCAGCCGAGGTATTGCCGTGTTCGTCAACGGTCACAACCACATGATCCATGGACATCTTCAGCTTGCGTGCAGTCGCCTGGATAATACGAATATTTGCCTGGTGCGGAATCAGCCAGTCAATATCGGATTTTTCCATATTGTTGGCAGCCAGTGTCTCATCAACAATACGGCCGAGTGTATTCACAGCCATTTTGAATACTTCATTACCCTGCATCTGCACGTAGGCCTGACCGGCCAGCACCTTGTCGTAACCGGCAGAAATACCGGCCGGCACTGTCAGTAAATGTTCGTAACTGCCGTCGGCATGCAGGTGTGTAGACAGGATGCCGGGCTCATCACTTGCCTCGATGATGACAGCACCGGCTCCATCACCAAACAGAATGCCGGTACCGCGGTCATTCCAGTCAACAATACGGGACAGTGTTTCTGCACCAACCACCAGTGCACATTTCGCCGCACCGGTTTTAATAAACTTGTCGGCAATACCAAGCGCATAGACAAAACCGGTACACACCGCCTGCACATCAAATGCCGCCGTGCCGTGAATATCGAGCCGTTGCTGCAACAGGCAGGCAGTGCTTGGAAACACCCTGTCAGGCGTCGTTGTTGCCAGTACAATCAGATCAATCTGACGTGGCGTACGTCCTGCCGCTTCCATGGCGCGTGATGCGGCTATTTCAGCCAGATCACAGGTTGTCTCGCCACCGGCAGCGATATGTCGCTTGTAAATACCAGTGCGATCACGAATCCACTCATCCGACGTATCCATGATCTTTTCCAGGTCATGATTGGTGAGTACTTTTTCAGGCAAATAACTGCCGGTACCGGTGATACGTGAATACTTCATTATGTCGACCTGTTTTCCTTGTAGACCTGCAGTTGAGCAGTGATACGTTGAGGCACATCTTCCCGGACTTGAAGAATAGCCACCTTGATGGCATTTGCAAAGGCATAGGCATCGGCACTGCCATGACTCTTGATGACTATGCCACGCAGTCCCAGCAAGCTCGCACCATTATAACCGCGTGGATCTATGCGGTTGCGGAAAGCCTTCAGCACCGGCATCGCGACCAGTGCCGCCAGGCGGGTAAGGATATTTCTGGTAAATTCCTGCTTGATAAAAACGGCAATCATCTTGGCCACGCCTTCGCTGGTCTTGAGTGATACATTACCTACAAATCCGTCGCAAACGATAACGTCAAAACTGCCCTTGTAGATATCGTCACCCTCGGCGTAACCGGCATAATTCGGGATGCTCTCGGAGAGCAGCTTGGCTGCTTCCTTGACCTGTTCATTGCCCTTGATTTCCTCTTCACCAATATTCAGCAAGCCGATACGCGGCTGGCTGACTCCGTCTACAGCCTCTGCAAGCACTGAACCCATCAGGGCGAACTGAAACAGGTGTTCTGCATTGCAGTCCACATTGGCGCCCAGGTCCAGCATCCACGTATGTGACTTGATGGAAGGCAGTGAGGTACAGATCGCCGGACGGTCTATGCCGGGTAACATTTTCAGGACAAAACGGGATGTCGCCATCAGTGCGCCGGTATTACCGGCACTGACACAGGCATCAGCTGTGCCATCCTTGACAAGATTGAGGGCGACCCGCATGGAAGAGTCTTTTTTGCCACGCAGCGCATTTGAAGGCAATTCATCCATTTCAACCCGCTGGCTGGCATGGTGAATTGTGAGCCGGGAAGAATGCTTCTCGGCACCGGCCGTCTTCAGTGCCTGTGTCAGTTCTGTCTCATCGCCAACCAGAATGATACTGGCGTCTGCATGCTCTGTGATCGCTTCAATCGCCGCGGGAACCACCACTGCGGAGCCGGAGTCGCCGCCCATTGCATCGAGTGCAATAGTAATTCCGGCAGTCATCGTACAGGCGACTGGTGCATAGTGGCGTGTTTACCCGGGATAAGCAGGCAGGTCCGCGAATGCGGGTGACAAATCAACCGTGCATTCACAAACGCTGTAGATGAAATTAACGATCAGTCCTGATCGTTGTTGATAACCTTGCGGCCCTTGTAGAAACCATCGGCACTGACATGGTGACGCAGGTGCGTTTCACCGGTGGTTGGCTCGATCGAAAGTGTGCTTTCAGTCAGCTTGTCGTGTGAACGACGCATGCCGCGCCGTGACGGTGTTTTGCGACTTTTCTGTACAGCCATGTTACTACCCTCTGTTACTGTTTCTGTTTAAGTTTCGCCAGTACTGCAAACGGATTTTCACGTTGCTCGTCCTGTGGCGACTGGTACGCTTCCACGATTGCCTGGCACTCATCAGAGCCCTTGTGCAAGGGCACGATTGGTAATGCCAGCAACACTTCATCTGCAATTATGTCCGCAAGGATGGCGGGCTCCGCCGTTACTTCCAGCGGTTCATACATGTCAGGCAACTTATCCGCGGCGCTTTCATCGCCGACCAAACCAAGCCGGAATTCAATATCCAGCGGCTGTTGCATATCTTGCATGCACCGCTGGCATCTCAGCACTACTTCACCCTCGATGGTGCCGGCCAGAAAACGCGTTCCGCCGGCATCCTTGCCGAGACTCAATTCTACCTGCAACTCTCCCTGCCCCGATGTCAAAACTGGCAACAAGCGCTCAACCGCTGCCAGCGCAACAGAGCCTCGCAACACCCGCCCTGCTTCAGCTGTGGCAATCAAATCCAGCCGATCTGGCAAGTGCTCTATCATAACTCGCTGATATTATATGTGGTTCAGCAGGCTGTCAATAATTAAGCATGCAAGATGCTTTACTCATCCCGCTAAAATTCATATGGTTAGACGCACTATGCAGCCTCAGTACCCACAGAGTCGAAATATCGGATGATAAAGAAACTCCTGATCGCTAATCGCGGCGAAATCGCCGTACGGATCATCCGCGCGTGCGCGGAGGCAGGGATAACCTCCGTGGCCATCTACGCAGATGCCGACAGGCATGCCCTGCACGTAAAAAAAGCCGACGAGGCCTACAATATCGGGCCAGAATCGATCGCCGGCTACCTGAACGCCCACCGTATCGTCAATCTGGCTATTGCGACCGGCTGTGATGCGTTACACCCCGGTTACGGCTTTCTCTCCGAAAACCCGCTGCTGCCTGAGATATGCAAGGCCCGCGGCGTCTGCTATATCGGCCCCGGCGCGACCGTCATCCGGCAAATGGGCGACAAGATCCAGGCACGTAAAGCCATGCTGGCCGCCGGGATACCGGTGGTACCGGGCAGCGATGGCAATCTTGAAAGCCTGGAAGAGGCCATCAGCCTCGCTGCCGAAATCGGCTATCCGGTGATGTTGAAAGCCACAGCCGGTGGTGGCGGCCGCGGCATTCGTCGCTGCAACTCGGAAGCTGAGCTACGCAAGAACTATGACCGGGTGCGCTCGGAAACCAGCAAGGCATTCGGCTCTTCCGATATCTTCATGGAACGCTGCGTTGATCGACCCCGTCATATCGAAGTGCAGATACTGGCTGACAGTCAGGGCAACGTGGTGCATCTTTTTGAGCGTGACTGTTCCATCCAGCGACGCCACCAGAAACTCATCGAGATCGCACCTTCGCCGCAGCTTGACGACCAGCAGCGAAAATGGCTGGGGGAGATTGCGGTACGTGCTGCCAGCGCCGTCAACTATGAAAACGCCGGCACCGTTGAATTTCTGCTCGACAGCGAGGGAGATTTCTACTTTATGGAAATGAACACCCGTCTGCAGGTCGAGCATACGATCACCGAAACCATTACCGGCATTGACATTGTTCAGGAACAGATACGTATTGCTGACGGGCAAACTCTGGGTTTCAGGCAGGCTGACATACAACGCCGTGGTTACGCCATGGAAATGCGTATCAACGCAGAGGATCCGAAAAACAATTTTCTGCCGAGCTTTGGACGCATTACACGCTACTATGCGCCCGGCGGTCCCGGCGTGCGAACCGATGCCGCAATCTACAGCGGCTATCCGATACCACCCGAATACGATTCGATGTGTGCAAAACTGACTGTCTGGGCTTTGAGCTGGGATCAGCTGTTGAACCGTGCCGGCCGGGCACTGCAGGACACCGGTGTGTATGGCGTAAAAACCACCATCCCCTACTACCAGGAAATCCTCAAGGTAGCGGAATTCCGCAAAGGTTGTTTTGATACCGGCTTCGTGGAAGACCATCCGGAGCTGACCCACTATGCAACCAGTCGACCAACCCGCGAATTGACCGCTGCGATCACCGCAGCTGTGTCTGCCCACCTGGGGCTGTAACAACCACAACAGGATCAAGACAACCATGACCAAGGTACACATAACCGACGTAGTTCTGCGTGACGCACATCAATCATTGATCGCAACCCGCATGCGCACCGACGATATGTTGCCGGTTTGCGAACAGCTTGACCGCATCGGCTACTGGTCACTGGAAGTCTGGGGAGGCGCTACCTTTGATGCCTGCCTGCGTTTTCTGCAGGAAGATCCCTGGGAACGTCTGCAGCGACTGCGCAAGGCACTTCCCAATACACGCCTGCAGATGCTGCTGCGGGGTCAGAATCTGCTGGGTTACAGGCATTATTCCGATGATGTAGTGCGCGCCTTTGTAGAACGCTCCGCTGACAATGGTATTGATGTTTTCCGCATTTTTGATGCCCTCAATGACAACCGCAACATGGAAACTGCTATTGAAGCCGTGCAGCAGACCGGTAAACATGCGCAGGGAACCATCTGCTATACAACCAGCCCCGTTCACAATATTGAAACCTTTACCGAACAGGCGCGCACGCTGGAGTCCATGGGCTGCAACAGTATTGCCGTCAAGGATATGGCCGGCCTGCTCACGCCACAACTCACTGCCGAGCTGTTCAAGAGTATCTGTTCAGTGACGGCATTACCTGTACACCTGCATTGCCACGCTACCGCCGGCATGGCCGAAATGTGCCTCATGAAAGCGATAGAAAACGGCTGCCGTCATATCGACACCGCCATCTCCAGTCTATCCGGCGGACCCAGTCACGCGGCCACAGAAAGCATGGTGTCGGCACTGCAACAGACCGGCTATGACACCGGGCTGGAGCTGGAAGCCCTGCAGGGGATCGGTCAATACTTCAGGGAAGTCCGCAAAAAATATGCACAATTCGAAGGTGAGAATTACGGCCCGGATACCCGCGTACAAATCTACCAGGTGCCGGGCGGCATGATCTCGAATCTGTATTCGCAGTTGCGCGAACAGGGCGCGGTTGAGCGCATCAGCGAGGTGTTCGATGAGATTCCCAGGGTCAGGAAGGATCTTGGCTATCCACCCCTGGTCACCCCTACCTCGCAAATTGTCGGCACCCAGGCGCTGTTGAATGTACTCACCGGAAAACGCTATGAAACCATCACTAACGAGGTAAAACTTTACCTGCAAGGCCGTTATGGCAAGGCACCTGCGGGCTTTGATCCGGTAGTACAAAAACAGGCCATTGGTTCTGAACAAAGTATCGATGTACGCCCGGCTGATTTGCTGGAAGACGAGATGGACAAACTGCGCACAGAGATCGGCAGCATGGCCCTCGGTGAGGAAGATGTACTGACGTATGCAATGTTTCCGGAAATCGGCAAAGATTTTCTGAAGAACCGCAGCAAGCAGCCTGTGGCAGCAAGCTCCGAAAAAACGGCGCCAGGCGGGACAGCAGAAAGGCGTGCGCGCCCCACTGAATTCAATGTCACTCTGCACGGCGAGCCCTACCATATAAAAATTACCGGTACCGGACATCGCCAGCAGGACAATCGCCCTTTTTACATGACGGTGAATGGCGTCCCTGAAGAAGTACTGGTGGAGATACTGGATGAAATACCGGCAGCTGACCGCGACAGCGTTAACAGTCGTGCAGCCGGCGGCAGTCAGCGACCACGCGCCACCCGGCCCGGAGACATCACCACATCCATGCCCGGCACTATCATTGATGTTCTGGTCGCAATCGGTGACAACATTCAGGCGGGAACACCGCTGCTGATAACAGAAGCAATGAAAATGGAAACCGAGGTACAGTCCCCGGTTACTGGCAAGGTAACTGCCATCAATGTCAGCAAGGGTGACAGCGTCAATCCGGATGAAACCCTTGTTGAAATCGACCCCGAAACCTGAAATAAATCAGCTCAATGAATACAAGCACCTCACTACCCATCGTGCTCGCTTCTACCTCGCCATATCGCAAGGAACTGTTGCAACGCATGGGAATAGATTTCAAAACCGTCGCACCCGACGTCGACGAGTCCTCGCTGCCCGGCGAGTCGCCGGAAAATCTGGTCAAGCGCCTGGCTGAGGCCAAGGCGCGTGTCATCGGAAAAACCTGCGAGGCGCTCATTATCGGCTCGGACCAGGTTGCCGTCAGCGGTGACGAAATTCTCGGCAAACCCGGGTCGCACGAAAATGCCCTGGTACAGCTGCGCAAACTGTCAGGCAAGCTGGTTACCTTTCAGACCGGCTTGTGCCTGCTGAACAGCACAAGCAATGAGATGCAGGTCGACACTGTCCCTTTCCGGGTGCAATTCAGGAAACTCGACGAGCAGCAGATAGAACGCTACTTGCGTGCAGACCAGCCCTATAACTGTGCCGGCAGTTTCAAGTCGGAAGGTCTGGGTATCACGCTGTTTGAACGCATGGATGGCGACGATCCGACCGCCCTGATCGGACTGCCACTGATTAGACTGACCAGCATGCTGATGCAGGCAGGGGTTGTGCTGCCGTAATGTACAGACATGCTTCGCAGGCAAGCCTTTGTTACATGCCTGTCGACTGATACAGGAATCAGCTCTAGCGTATCGAGCTGGCACCACCGGCAAACAGTTCACTCATGCCCTTCGCCATGGCAACGAAGATTCGGTCACTGAGCTTCTCCCACAGGTCCTGCTTCTCTGTGAACTCGACGATCTCCTCTTCACCGATGACTTCCCTGGCAACGTATCCTGAACTACCCACTTTATCGGCAAGGCCCATGGGCAGGCTCTCCTCACCCGTCCAGACCAGGCCGGTAAATAACTTCTGATTATCTTTGAGACGCTCACCACGCCCGTTTTTAACGGCACTGATGAATTGCTCATGGATACTTTCAAGCAATAATTTTACATGTGTCACATCTTCCGGCTTTGAGGGCGTGAACGGATCCAGAAATCCCTTGCTCTCGCCGGCGGTATAGAGCCGGCGCTCAACACCCAGCATCTTCAGCGTGTCGACGAAACCAAAACTGTCCATGCGTACACCGATTGAACCGACAATACTGGAATTGTTGACATAGATATCATCAGCCGCCGATGCCACGTAGTAGCATCCGGACGCGCACACATCCGTCACCACGGCATATAACGGTGTATCCGGGTACAGTTCCCGAAGGCGTTTGATCTCGTCGTAGATATAGGCCGACTGTACCGGGCTGCCGCCAGGTGAATTTGCCCGCAGAATCACACCGGCAGTATTCTCATCTTCAAAGGCACCACGCAGGCCAGTGATGATATTGTCCGCACTGGCCTCTGATGAATCAGAGATAACGCCCTTCAGATCAACCAGCGCCGTATGCTTGACAGTTGTGCGGCTTAATTCCGACCAGTCCGTGGGCATATACAGAATCAGCAGTGCCAGCAGGTACAGTGCCAGCAGACATTTAAAAAACACACTCCAGCGCCGCGTACGGCGTTGTTCATCAACCGCTGCAAACGCCAGCCGGTTGACCAGGTCCCGGTGCCAGCTGTCATCGCTGCTTGCGGATTTGCTGCTGTTTGCATCCTTGTTAAACATAAATTCACCCGTTATCGATTGTCAGTTCAAAAGTATTATGCAGAGACCAGTCCGGCGGCTGCCATCCAGTCCGGCATTTCAGAAATGCTGTCCAGGCAGACCAGCGGCGCATGCCGGTTAAGTCGATCAGCTGAATGTACACCTGAACGCACTGCAACCTTGGCAACACCGGCATTGGTCGCCATCTCCATATCATATTCGGTATCACCC
>JAOUCV010000309.1 GCA_029859555.1 Gammaproteobacteria bacterium | reverse complement strand
AAGGGCACCGTTTGACCTGTACGATCGAGACAGCCGCCACGGCATCAAGCTGTATGTGCGCCGTGTCTTTATCATGGATGATGCCGAGCAGTTAATGCCTTACTACCTGCGTTTCGTGCGCGGCCTGGTGGACTCGGATGACCTGCCGCTGAACGTGTCGCGCGAGATTCTGCAGCACAACAAGCTGATTGACACTATCCGTTCCGGTTCTGTCAAGAAGGTGCTGGGTCTGCTTGAGACAATGGCGAAGAACGAGCCCGAGAATTACGCCAGTTTCTGGAAACAGTTCGGTAATGTGCTCAAGGAAGGTCCGGGAGAGGACCTCGCCAACAAGGAAAAAATTGCCAGGCTGCTGCGCTTCTCGACCACCGAGACTGATAGTGAAGAACAGACGGTGTCGCTGGCTGACTATGTGGCACGCATGAAAGAAGGGCAGGAGAAGATTTATTACGTTACTGCTGACAGCTTCCCGGCGGCAAAAAACAGTCCGCATCTGCAGATTTTCCGTCGCAAGGGTATCGAGGTGCTGCTGCTGTCTGATCGTGTCGATGAATGGCTGGCCTCACATCTGAATGAATTTGATGGCAAGTCGCTGGTATCGGTCGCCAAGGGTGAGCTGGACCTGGACGAACTGGCTGATGAAGAAGAAAAGAAGGCTGCAAAACAGACCGAAGATGAGTATGCCGACCTGGTCAAGCGTATGCAGGATGTACTTGATGAGCGGGTTGGCAACGTCCGCGTCGGTCAGCGCCTGACGGATTCACCGTCCTGCCTGGTGATGGGTGAACATGACATGGCCGTGCATATGCAGCAGATGCTGAAGCAGGCCGGTCATGAAGTACCGACCACCAAGCCGGACCTGGAGATTAACCCGTCACATCCACTGGTCAGTCGCCTCAAGGATGAAGCCGATGAGGCGCGTTTCGCCAGCTGGTCAAACGTGTTGCTGGACCAGGCAATGCTCAGTGAAGGCGGCCAGCTTGATGATCCGGTAACGTTCGTTAACCGCTTGAACGAATTGTTGCTGGAGATGACCAAACAGGCATAGCCTGTAGTAATTGAGCCTGATCGTGGATACGGTCCGCTTCTACATGAATAGATGCACCTGTAGGAGCGGACCTTGTCCGCGATAGCTTGTCACCGACCCGCTTTATGCGGAAACGCATTGCATGCGCGAACCCACGACTGGTATCCGAGGTGTTCATGGCAGTCACCGCAAAGCCCGAGTTACTCGCTACCGTCTTCACAGATTACATCTGTCCGTTCTGCTACGTGGGGGATGTGCGCCTCGAGCGCCTGCGTGAAGACTACGACCTGAAGATCAACTGGTGCTTTCTTGAAATCCACCCGGAAACACCGTCACAGGGTATGGATTCGGCAGACCTGGGTTACCCTGACTCAAAGTGGCAACTGATGATGGATAATCTTTCCAGGCTGGCAGAAGAAGAAGGCATCAGTTTTCGCCCGCAAACCTTTACGACCAATTCACACAAGGCACTGTTGCTGGCGGAAGCTGCCAGGGAAGATGGCGCTGATGTGTTTTATGCGCTGCATCGCCGGCTGTTCGAGGCCTACTTTACCGAGGGTCGCAACATAGGCGAGCAGGCGGTACTTGAGCAGCTGGCAGTGGCAGCGGGAGTGCCCGAAGAGACGTTGTCCCGTGCCTGGTCGGATGAGCGCTATGCTCAACGACTCGACCAGTATCTTGCGGCTGCACATGAACTGAAGGTGACGGCAACACCGACGGTATTTTTCAGCGAACACCAGCGCATTGATGGTGCCCTGCCGCTGGATGTCTTTAAAAGGCTCGCCAGGGAAGCTGCCATCGAGCAGTCTGGCAGATGAGTCCGGTTCGCCACTGTAATCGGCCGCAGAAATGAAACACTCCCGCTCTGTCGATATCGCCAGCGTTCGTGCAGACAAATGGCTGTGGGCGGCGCGATTCTTCAAAACCCGCTCACTGGCGATGGAAGCCATCAACGGTGGCAAGGTGCACCTCAACGGCGAGCGTATCAAGCCGGCACGCAAGCTGGTGATTGGTGATTGTCTGACTGTGCAAAAGGGTGAATACGCCTTCGCTATCACGATCGATGGCCTGTCGCTGCAACGTGGACCGGCCGATGTTGCGCGCACCCTCTACAGTGAGTCAGATGAGAGCAAGCAGCTGCGTGAGGCATTGAAACAGGCGCGCAAGCTCCAGGGAGAGTCGGGCCGGCACCAGGGACGACCAGATAAACGCACCCGGCGGAAAATACACCAGTTCAAGACGCGGGAGTTGAAGTGAGTGAGGCCGGGTTCACCAGGCCGGTAACGCCACTGCTAACGGTCGATATCGTCATCGAACTTGTCGACCGCCCCGGGCGGCCGATTGTGCTGATTGAACGAAAATACCCGCCATTCGGCTGGGCCTTGCCGGGCGGTTTTGTCGATGTTGGCGAATCGCTGGAACTGGCTGCCGTGCGTGAGGCCAGAGAAGAAACCACGCTGGATGTGAGCTTGCAGTTGTTGCTGGGAAATTATTCGGACCCGTCAAGGGATCCGCGTGGCCACACCGCCAGTGCGGTGTACCTGGCAACGGCCAGAGGTGAGCCGCTGGCTGCCGATGATGCGCGCAACGTAAAACTGTACGATCCAAAACACTTGCCGGCGCTTGTCTTTGATCACGACCGGATACTTGCCGATTACCGCTATTACCGGAAAACCGGTGAATTGAGGCGACTGCAGACATAAGGTTTTACCTGATTTTCTCCGGCAAAGTCAGTAATATTCGTTATTCACAAAGTTACTCTTTAAAAGGATTCCAGGGATACCAATGCGTCCTGCACAGCTTTTAACCATACTCGAACGTGAATTTCAGGCGGCCGTCCATGGTCAGCACACTCCTGTCATGTTGTGGGGCCCGCCGGGCGTCGGTAAATCACAGATGGTGGCCCAGGTGGCCCTGCGGCATGGCATGCCGGTGATCGATATCCGCCTCTCGCAGATGGAACCCAGTGACCTGCGCGGCATTCCGTTTCGGGTCGACGGCCGTGTTGACTGGGCGGTGCCCTCGATGCTGCCGAATGCCGAGCGACATGGCGAGCAGGGCATCCTGTTTCTGGATGAAATCACCTCGGTGCCACCGAGCGTTTCGGCGGCAGCTTACCAGTTGATTCTTGACCGAAGGCTTGGGGCCTATGAGGTGCCTGCCGGTTGGGCGATCTTTGCCGCCGGCAACCGCCAGGGTGAC
>JAOUCV010000308.1 GCA_029859555.1 Gammaproteobacteria bacterium | reverse complement strand
CTACCAGACGCTGAAGTTCAGTATCGATCAGGCGGCCATGCCCGGCATGGAGAATATGAACATCGAGCTGGAAAACCCGGGGCAGCAAAAGTTTGCGGTTCAACTGGCAAGCTATACGCCGACGATAACGGGCAACTGGGCGACCTACGAAATTCCGCTGGTTGATTTCACGGGAGCTGATTTGACCAACGTTAACGTGCTGGGATTCTGGCAGCCACGAACAGCTGGCGGAGTGTTGACATTTGGTACACTGTATTTTGACGATATCCATTTTGCCGGCGGCGGTAGCTGACATGCGTCACTGTTGCCGCCTGGGTATGCTGCTCCTGCAGGGTTAAGATTGTCAGCAGGACAAGCTTTAGAAACCCCGGTCGAGACGTGATCAATTTAAGCTGAACGACCGGGCTGCAGGCCTGAGCGAAGGTGCTGCTAGTTCATGTAGGCCCTGGCTTCTTCACCCGGATCAGGCAGTCCGGCCATTCTCCATAAATTGAGGCAGCTCCCAAACTGATGCTTGAGTTCGTGTTTATCAAAACCGACAGCTTTACAGATGCTGCGCAGCGGCGGTAGTGCACCCAGGTTCAGGTACTTTTCACGGATAAGCTCGACTAATTGCCAGTGCCTGTCCTTTAACTCGATACCCGCCTCGCGGGCTCTTCGTTCCGTAAAGGCGCGATTCCAGTTTAACGGATCAATCAGGTACCCGTGTTTGTCTGTGATGACGTGATGTTCAGAATTATCAGCTGATTCTTCCAGGTATGTAGCCGCTACCATGTTACTGCCTCCTGTGAGTGACAGGGAGCATTGTAGGCCTGGTTATCTTATTATCAAAAATGATAATTTATACTGGAGTATCTTTTATGATGATATACTGCCGGCATGGATTTACGACAGTTACAGACACTGATCACCCTGATCAACAACGATTTCAGTGTTTCGCGTAGCGCCGAAAAGCTGTTTCTGGTGCAGTCCGCGGTCTCGCAGCAAATAAAACGCCTGGAAAAGGAACTCGATGCTGAACTGTTTGTTCGCAAGGGCAAGCGACTGACCGGTTTGACTGACTTCGGCAGGCGGGTCGAGCAACAGGCACTCGATGCGATCCGCAGCTATAAAAATATACAGCGACTGGCACAGGACCAGAAGCAACGCAGCGAGGGAATTCTGCGTATTGGCTGCACACATACCCAGGCGCGCTACATTTTACCGCCGGTGATCAGCCGGTTTTACCAGGATTACCCGGATGTCGAGTTGCAGATGCACCAGGGTACTCCACAGCAGCTGGTGGAGTGGGCGATCAATGATGTGGTGGATTTTTCGATCTGCACCGAAGAGCTGGCGCAATCGGTAAAGCTGGAAAGCATTCCCTGTTATCGCTGGAACCGTTGCCTGATTACCTTGCCGGATCATCCGATTCTGAAACGAAAAAACCCCCGGCTGAGTGACCTGTGTGACTACCCCATCATAACCTATGTGAGGGGGTTTACCGGGAGAAAGAGCCTGGATGAAACCTTTCGCGGCGCCCGGCTCAAGCCGCGGATCATCCTGAGTGCGGCGGATACCGATATTATAAAAACCTATGTAATGGACGGGCTCGGTATCGGCATCATTGCCAGTGTGGCGTTTAACAGCCGCATCGACAAGCCGTTGCGTTCCAGGGATCTAAGTGAGCTGTTCGCCTGGGAAACCACGCGTATTGCCTATCTGAAAAACAAATATATTCGTTGTCACCAGCAAACCTTTATCGATCTGTTTCTGGAAACCGTTCGTAAGGATAAAAGCAAGCGATTCGTGGCTTTATAAAACGCTCTCTGCTCCTGGTCGTATTGCAATGCAGGCAGTCTTGTTTATAAATAAGCTTTTCTGAAAATTACAGTCAACGCACCGGGGGTGCAATTATGCAAGTTGGAATGGTCGGTCTGGGTCGTATGGGAAGTAACATGCTGCTGCGCCTGCATGCAGGCGGTCATCAGTGTGTCGGCCTGGACCTGGCGCCGGAAAATGTCGAGCAGCTGCAGGCCCAGGGGGTCAGGGCGACTACCTCACTGGATGAATTCGTGTCGTGGCTGGAACCGCCGCGCACCGCCTGGTGCATGGTGCCACATGGTGAAGCAACCGAGCAGACTGTAACGGCGCTGGGCGAACGCTTCAGTGCAGGGGATATCGTTATTGACGGCGGCAACAGCTATTTCAAGGATGATGTGCGGCGTGCGCGGCAATTGTCAGCTGCCGGCATTCATTATGTCGATGTGGGCACCAGCGGCGGTGTCTGGGGGCGCGAGCGTGGCTACTGCCTGATGATTGGCGGGCCGAAAGTTGCCGTGGATTATCTCGACCCGGTGTTTCACTGTCTCGCACCGGGGCAGGGCGATATCCCGACGACGGCAGGCAGGCCGGCGGACAAAGGCAGTGCCGAGACCGGCTACCTTCACTGCGGCCCCGTCGGTGCCGGGCACTTCGTGAAAATGATCCACAACGGTATCGAATACGGCATGATGCAGGCCTACGCCGAAGGCTTCGACATTATGAAGAATGCCGCCAGGGAATCGTTAGCGGAGGATATGCGCTACGATCTGGAGCTGGGTGAAATCGCCGAGGTATGGCGGCGTGGCAGTGTCGTCAGTTCCTGGCTGCTGGATCTGTGTGCCATCTCACTGCAGCAAGATCCGCAGCTGGGGGATTTCACCGGTTATGTGCAGGATTCGGGAGAAGGCCGCTGGACGGTACAGGCGGCCATCGAGGAGGCGGTGCCGGCGGATGTTCTGACCGCCGCCCTGTATACCCGGTTTCGCTCCCGGCAGGAGCATACTTTCGCCGAGAAGATGCTATCGGCCATGCGTAGCCAGTTCGGTGGTCATACAGAGAAAACAAGCGGCAAGGGAGAGGCGTGATGAGTGCAGCGGGAAATACCAATCCACTTACTGTAGGCCTGTCTGAACCGGTTTTGCCGCAACCCTGTACGCTGGTGATCTTCGGTGGCGCCGGCGATCTTTCCGGGCGAAAGCTGTTGCCGGCGATTTTTAATCTCGGCCTTGACGGCGTGCTTCCCGCCAATTTTGCCGTGCTCGGGTTCTCCATTGAAGAGATGGATGATGCCGAATACCGCGGCTTTGCACGGCGCGGTGTCGAACGGTTTTCACGCCAGCAGCCGGATGAGGAAAACTGGCCGAACTATGAACGCCAGCTGTTTTACCAGTCGGGCAGTTTTGATGACCCTGCCGCCTACGAGGCGCTGAA
>JAOUCV010000307.1 GCA_029859555.1 Gammaproteobacteria bacterium | reverse complement strand
TAAAAAAGCCGCAGCCTATCGGCATGCGGCTTTTTTAGGTGTTTTGTACAGATCTAGCGGTGCGAACCCTTCTCCGCATGCGCCAGGTCGACCAGCTTGTTGGCGAGGTCCATATATTCCTGACGAAAGCCTTGTAACAGATGGCCTTCCTCAGCAACAAAATAGTCTTCCATGTCGACGCCTTTCTCATGCTCGAAGTCCATAAACTTCTTCTGCATTTCCAGCATCTTTGTAATCAGTTCCTGTTTCTCACTCATAACAGATTCTCCAGAGTCAGGTAGTTCCATGTAGTAGGCGTCGGTTATTTGCTTACTATAGCTACAGGTCAGGGTCGGTAATATATCCCGAATGGGCAGTTTTGCCGGATAAACAGCCTGCCGGCTAGCCTGTCATGGCCGCGAATTACTGTTCACCATCAGGTTCTTTTACCGGCTTGATACCCTTGTGCGGCAGAAAGATTCCACATCCCTGGATACGGCCACTACCCAGACCGGTCTGCTGCAAGCGTACCGACTGCTGCGGCTCAAGATCAGCAACCATCAAGCTGCGGGTAAACACCGGGCCATCGGGAAAATTCATGGTATGCGTAATACCGCCGAGCATCTTCCTGCAGGGAATATCCAGTTCCTGCAGACGGGCAGCTGCTTCTTCAAGAAACGCGGCTTCATCGAGTTCTTCCCGGGTAACCACATAGCGCGCAAACAGTGTTGGCAAACTGGACAACATGAACAGGTCAGACTTGCCAACCTGCAGCGGATGCCCTTCAATATCGAGCGTTTCGCCGCTCAACGCCTGCGCATCCTGCAAACGGCTTTTAGGTACACGCAGGCGCATGCGCGTACGCTTCGAAAGGTGTAATAATTCGTTCTCAACGTTGTCCGGGCGAAACCAGCCATTACCGGACGCCGCCCCGTGGATCAGGTGAACGCCGGCATGCGCCTCGTCTTGCAGCCACGGCAGCCGCTCCAGCAACGCAGAGGATAGTGAGTGCGCATGGTCCAGCGGGATGGTCGGGCAGCCGATTTTGAAGGCCACATCAACCACATCATCAGGGACCGAAAATTCGCCTTTCTTGTCGTTTTCATCATTCCAGAACATATTTCAAGTACTCTTTGTATCTCACTGTTTATTAATTACTTTGCGCAGCAGAAAAAGCGGCTTCCAGGCGGTCTTCCCAGTCCTGCGGGGTATCCGGGAAAGGCGGCTTCACATCCATGCGGAAAAACATTTCACCCCCGCGAGCACGTTCCACAACCTCCTGTTTCAGGCCTTCAAATGACTCAAGGTCATGTCGCTGCAACAAAATTTCACTCAACCAGAGCATAATTAAACCTCGTCATACATTGCATGTTTGATGCCGGTGCCACGAATTCGTTCATGGTAGCGCGCACGATATAACAGGCGTTCCTGACCGGCCGCTGCATCATCAGCAAACGCCTCACGCTTGTGCAGCACATTATTGCAAATAATTCCCTGACCGGCGCACAGGCGGTGCCTGATTATACAGGGTGAATCACTGGCCAGCAGTTCACTCAGAAAACCCACCGCCTTGTGTGTCAGCGGATCACTGTTCCACGCGATACTGCGGCTACGCGCGGTATAGCGCATATGCAGTGCGCCGCTGTCATCTGCAACCGAAAACACCGGCCCGGATTGCACCGGGCGCAACTCGACGCCTGCTTCAATATTGGCGGGAATGGTCATGACATCCGGCTGCATCAGCGCCCTTATGTAGTCGGGATTCTCGTCACGCAGTAACAGGTAAGCCATCTCCGGGTCCAGAAACAGGTTGTCGCCACCACTGGCGGAAGTCGAGACACAGTGCATGATGATGCCGCGCACCTGCTCATTCAGGCGGTTGTAATAGCCATCGGTATGCCAGTTCAACGGGCGATTGGTATAGGGAATGTAGTGCGTACCGGCGACTGCTTCAACCACCCGCAGTGAGGTAATACTGTCTTCGTCCGCACGCAGGTTCATATCCAGCGTTTCCAGGCCAAACTGCCGTCCCAGTGCACGAACCGCCGCTTTGTCTGTGTCGGCTTCACCGGTCACCGTGTAGATAGCCAGGTTAAGCTTGCAACAACGCTCCATGATGGCGGCATGTTCAGCCGTGGAAAGTGCCGCAGCATTTTGCACCGGCACCACAGCATCAGCCAGTATTGCACCATAGTTAGCAAGCTTGGCAGAACGCCAGCGCTGATAGTCCTGTTCGCGGTTGAGCTGGAACGGTTGTAATGTAGAGGCTGTATTTGACATAGTCGGGTGCGCAATTTTACGAGAGCAGAATATTTTCATAGATGACTTTTTTTGACAAAATTTTTATGTCGCTCAGCCAGTTAAAAATGCATGTCATTCTCATTAAGAATCAACTTTTTGCGCCGCGCCAGCTGCCACGAAAACACTAAAAAGCATTTAAGTGCACGTTAATATAAGAGAAAATACTACTCGCATTAGTAAAGCAGCATGAGTCAACTAACTACAGGAATTTAAATATAATTTTTGCCAATACCCATTTCGGGGTACAGGCCTATAACCACGCCACCCCATGGGTAGGATATATCGCACTGGCTACCAACCCTAGAATGCCCTTAATCAAGAGTTGGCGTTAGTAACTCACTGATTTAAACGTTGTCCGCGACACACTGACCGGGCAACAAGTCGCGAACCTGCTGGTGTAGAAAACAAAATCTCAGGAGATCACCATGGCTAAGAACACTTATCCAACACCGATGCTCGACAACCTGGAAACCGGTCCATGGCCGAGTTTTATTACCGGCATCAAGCGTCTGCGTGACGAACATCCGGACGAGCGTATCAATAACATGACTAACGGCCTGCTGGGCCAGCTGGAACATTCCTACGAAACCCGCAAGGGTTACTGGAAAGGCGGCACGGTCAGTGTTTATGGTTATGGTGGTGGCATCATCCCGCGCTTCTCTGAAGTCGGTGATGCTTTCCCGGAATCCAGGGAGTTCCATACCCTGCGCGTACAGCCGCCGGCAGGTAATTTCTACACCACTGACATGCTGCGTCAGCTCGGTGACAGCTGGGAGAAACACGGCTCCGGCCTGGTGACCTTCCACGGTCAGACAGGCAACATCATGTTCATCGGTTCAACCACCGAAAACACCCAGCACTTCTTTGACGAGATCAACGAGTATGGATGGGATCTCGGCGGCGCCGGTCCTTGCGTACGTACCGCCATGTCCTGTGTCGGTGGTGCACGTTGAGATGTCAAA
>JAOUCV010000306.1 GCA_029859555.1 Gammaproteobacteria bacterium | reverse complement strand
GACCAAACCGAGGTCAATACCCAGTCGCACACGCAGCGCACCCAGCGAGTCGTTCACGACGCGGGTCTTGTCCGCACCAAAGAAGACAAGGTCACCATCGACAACACCGGTACGTTCCACAATGGCTGCAACCACATCATCGGGCAGGAACTTGAGAATCGGTGATTGCAGACCATCACGGCCAGCGGCAACGTCATTCACCTTGATATAGGCCAGGCCGCGTGCACCGTACTTGCTGACGTACTTGGTGTAATCATCAATCACCTTGCGACTGAGGCTACTGCCACCCGGCACTTTCAGGGCGGCGATACGGCCATCCGGGTCATTGGCCGGCCCCGAAAACACCTTGAACTCCACCGCCTGCATGACGTCACCCAGATCGACCAGCTCCAGTGGAATACGCAGGTCAGGCCGGTCGGTACCAAAACGCAGCATGGATTCCGCATAGCTCATGCGCGGAAACGGGTCCGGCAGGGAAACATCCAGAACATCCCTGAACAGCTTGCGCACCATGGTCTCGGTCAGCGACATAATGTCATCTTCATCGGTAAATGCCGTCTCGATATCCAGCTGGGTGAATTCAGGCTGACGGTCTGCACGCAGGTCTTCATCACGGAAACAGCGTGCAATCTGGTAGTAACGGTCCACGCCTCCCATCATCAGCAACTGCTTGAACAATTGCGGTGACTGCGGCATGGCAAAGAATTCGCCCGGGTAGGTACGGCTGGGTATCAGGTAATCACGTGCGCCTTCCGGTGTGGAGCGCGTCATGATCGGTGTCTCCACGTCGATGAAACCGTTTTCATCCAGGTAAGTACGCATCGCATGGGTAACGCGTGCGCGCAGGCGCAGCTTTTCCTGCATTTCGGGGCGGCGCAAGTCAATGTAGCGATAGCGCAGACGCAGCTCCTCGTTAACGTCCTGGTCGTCCAGCTGGAACGGCGGCGTCTCGGCGGAATTCAGCACTTCAAGTTCCAGTCCCAGCACCTCGACCTGACCGGTTGGCATATCCGGATTGACCGTGCCCTCGGGACGATTACGCACCCGCCCGGTCACCTTTAAAACGAATTCATTACGCACCCGTTCGGCAGTGGCAAAGACCGCTTCCCGATCAGGATCAAAGACAATCTGAACCAGTCCCTGGTGGTCGCGCAGGTCAACAAAAATGACGCCACCATGGTCACGTCGGCGATGCACCCAGCCGCACAGAGTAACCTCCTGATCAAGATGGGTTTCGTTTGGTTCACCACAATAGAGACTGCGCATAGTCATTTTCCAGGTTCAGTAATACAAAGAGATGAAAGATATACAGAGGGCCAGGCAACGCTGTCAGGCGGAGCCGCCGGATTTCTTTTTTGTTGACTCCGTGCCGGACTTGTCACCACTAGCGGTCGTTTCTTTTTTTCCGGACTTGTCGAGATTCTTCTTGTCACCGGTCTTGAAGTCGGTTTCATACCAGCCACCACCCTTGAGCCGGAATGCCGGTGCCGATACCAGCTTTTTCAGCGCCTCGGCACCGCAGTCCGGGCACGTCGTCAGGGGTGCCTCACTGATTTTCTGCAAACTGTCGAAAACGTGTCCGCAGGCTTCGCACTGATACTCGTAAATCGGCATGTTTTAAACCTGAAAAAGTACGGTCAAAAATGAAAGGCCGCATTATACAGGCCATTGGCGGCAAGGTAATAGCTACATTCACCCTGAAAACCGGTTGTCGACAGCGGTTTTTAGCGGTTTCTCGCGCCCGACGATTCTGTGACAATAGGCCGGCCGACAACCGCCCAATCTGCAAAATATGCATTCATACCACACCACCCTGCCCGGCACTGCCGGCAATGACCTGAAAACCTTGCGGGCACTGGCGCCGTTTTTATGGAAATACCGTGGCCGGGTATTGCTGGCGCTGGCTTTCCTGATACTGGCCAAGGTCGCCAATGTGGGCGTGCCACTGGTGCTCAAGGACATCGTTGATGCTCTTGACATCAACGGCCATGAGGAACTGCTGCTGCCACTGTCTTTTTTGCTGATGTACGGGCTGCTGCGACTGGCCAGCTCGCTGTTCAACGAACTGCGTGATGCGGTCTTTGCCCGTGTGCGCCATGGTGCCATGCGCAGCGTCTCGCTGAAGGTACTCGAGCACCTGCACCGGCTTTCCCTGCGGTTTCACCTGGAACGAAAAACCGGCGGGCTGTCCCGCGATATTGACCGCGGCACCCGCAGCGTCAGTTCACTGATGAACTACATGGTGTTCAGCATCCTGCCGACGCTGGTTGAAATCACCCTGGTAGCCTTCATCCTGCTGTCACGCTATGACGCCTGGTTTGCAATCGTGACCTTCATAGCCGTTACCAGCTATATCGTTTTCACCATGACAGTGACCGAGTGGCGCATGAAATACCGGGTTGCCATGAACAAGCATGACTCTGTCGCCAACACCCAGGCCGTCGACAGCCTGCTGAACTACGAGACGGTCAAATATTTCGGCAATGAGGCCCATGAACTGTCACGTTATGATGCCAGCCTGCAAGACTGGGAAAGCCAGGCTGTAAAAAGCCAGACATCACTGTCTGCACTGAACTTTGGCCAGTCGGTCATCATCGCCGCAGGCGTTACCGTGATCATGATCATGGCGGCACAGGGCGTCGTCGATGGCAGCATGACCCTCGGCGACCTGGTACTGGTAAACGCCTTCCTGCTGCAGTTGTTTATTCCGCTCAACTTTCTCGGCATCGTCTACAGCCAGCTAAAACATGCGCTCACCGATATGCACCTGATGTTCGATGTACTCAACCGGGAACCCGAAATCACCGACCGCCCGGATGCCGGGCCGCTGGACCCCGGCAACGGTGAGATCCGCTTCGAACATGTCTGCTTCGCCTATGAGAAGGACCGCCCCATCCTGCACGACATCAGCTTCACGGTCGCCCCCGGACAAAAGGTTGCGATTGTCGGACCCAGCGGTGCAGGAAAATCAACACTGGCCCGGCTGCTGTTTCGTTTCTATGAAACCGGCGCCGGGCGTATCCTCATCAACAACCAGGACATCAGCCAGGTCACACAGGACAGCCTGCGCCGCAGTATCGGCATCGTACCGCAGGATACCGTACTGTTTAATGATTCCCTGCTCTACAACATCGGCTACGCGAGACCGTCTGCAAGCCGGGACGAGATTGAACAGGCGGCGCGGGTCGCCAATATTCACGGCTTTATTGAAGGCTTGCCACAGGGCTACGACACCATTGTTGGCGAACGCGGACTGAAAC
>JAOUCV010000044.1 GCA_029859555.1 Gammaproteobacteria bacterium | reverse complement strand
GGTGCGCCGAAACACCGGCACCGAATACGGCAAGCGCTATGACTTCGCCTCAATCAAGAGCGTTGCTGACTTCCAGCGCAATGTGCCGGTAATCACCTATGAGGACATCAAAGACGACATGATGCGAGTGGCATCCGGAACGAGCAACGTCTTCACCGCAGAAGACCCGGTCATGTTCGCCCAGACCAGTGGCACTACCGGTGACCCCAAGTTTGTGCCGGTAACACCAACCGACCGGGGTACCGCGCACTCGGACCAGATGCGTACCTGGCTCTACCATGCCCAGAAAGCCCATCCAGGCATCCTTGACCACAAGATAGTCAGCCTGGTCTCTCCCGCCATTGAGGGCCACACCGACAGCGGCCTGCCGTTTGGCTCGACCTCCGGGCATATTTACAAAAATATGCCGTGGATTGTGCAACGTGCCTACTCGATTCCCTACAGGGCCTTCGAAATTGAGGATTACCAGGCCAAGTATTACACCATTATGCGTATTTCCCTGGAACACGATGTACGCTTCCTGGCGACAGCCAATCCGTCATCCATTATCAAGCTATGCGACAAGGCCGACACCCATGCCGAACAGTTGATTCGTGACATTCATGACGGCAGCCTGTCGAAAACACTCGACATAGAACCGGAAATACGCCAGCACCTGCAACAAAAACTGCGACCCAACCCGAAACGCGCGCAGTTGCTGCAGCAGGCACGCGAGCGGCGTAACGGCAAGTTGCTACCGGGCGATTACTGGCCACGCCTCGGCCTGATCGGCTGCTGGAAAGGCGGCACTGTCGGACACTACCTGAACCAGTTTGATGCCTGGTTCAACCCGGACGGCACAAAACCTGTTCCGGTACGCGACTGGGGTTACCTGTCCAGCGAGGCGCGCGGCTCCATCCCGTTGTCGGATGAAGGCAGCATGGGTGTACTGACGATTGCGACCAACTTCTTCGAGTTCGTGGAAGTCGATGCACTGGAAGCAAATCGCAACGCCCCTGAATCATGGCCGTTCCTGACAGCAGACCAGCTGGAGACCGGCACGGAGTACTACATCTTTGTGACCACCACCAGCGGCCTGTATCGCTATGACATCAACGATATCGTCAAGGTCGTCGACTACTATGATCGTGCACCGCAGATTATCTTCCTGCGCAAGGGTCGCGGCATGACCAATCTTACCGGTGAGAAAGTCAGCGTAAACCAGATTATTAACGCCTTTCAGGAAGCATCAAAAGCAACCGGCGCAATACCGGAGCACTTCAAGGCCGAAGCGGACGGCGATAACAGTCGTTATATCCTGCGCGCGGAATTTGCCAGTCGCGTCGATGAACCGACACTACGCGAGTTCCTGCAGGCGCTGGACAACACGCTGAAGCATGACAACATCGAGTACAAGGCCAAGCGCGATTCGACCCGTCTCGGCCCCCCGGTGTTACACCTGATGCGCGAAGGCTGGTATGAACGCGGCCGCCGCAAACTGGCAGAGAGTGGCAAGCGGGTATTCCAGGCCAAGACTGAACTGCTTAGCCCGGTGAAACTGGAAACACAGATGGTCAAACCGGAGCTGGTGAGCATCATCGAGTTAAACGATACGTAGAATACCGTTCTCTGGCCGCAACCATTTCACGCAAGCCGATCATGCCTGCACGCAGCTAACGACGGCACTCAATACAGCGAGACCGGGCCATGGCATTGAGTAAACTACTAACCAGCAGCCTGCTTCTGTTGCTGGCAAGCTCCCCTGCACTGTCAGCTACCACCGAAATACTGACGCGCTCGCTGACCTCGTGGAATGGCGGGAAATTCCACTATCCTTCCGGTACACCCGAGGTAACCGTGGCAAGAATACGCCTTGCAGCCGGTGAACAAACCGTATGGCACTGCCATACCGCACCGTTATTTGCCTATCTGCTGCAAGGCCGGCTGGAGGTCAGCACAGACTCGGGACAACAACATATTTTTAACCGGGGCGATGCCCTTATCGAGGTCATGGATACCTGGCACCGGGGTACAGCTATTAAAGGCCCGGTAGAACTGGTCGCGTTCTATGCCGGCATACTGGATGTCGCCAACACTGTGCTGCTGTCTTCCGGCGAATCCTGCGCGCAGCAGCGCAATAGCGGCAATTAGCGGGCTCCCGGGGTTCGGCTATACCGGTCCGGTAAACGGCAAATCAGGCTGGATCAAATACCCATCCCCGGATGGTCGGGCCTGATGGCCCCGATTCCCGCAATTCATCTGCGCATAACAGCCCGAATCAGACCGTCCGGAGCTGAGAAACCGCCCGCCACAGCCACTTTTTCGTATATACTGCCTCAACGCAGGCGATTGTTGCAGCCGGCAACTCTCGAACTGCCTCTACCAAGGATAATTACATGAAAAAGCTGTTTATCGGCAATCTCCCGCAGGATGCTACTGAAGACTCTGTCCGCGCCATGTTCACCGAATTCGGTACCGTGCGCTCCATCAGCGTTGCTTCCGACATCTTCAGCGGCAAATGCAAGGGCTTTGGCTTTATCGAAATGGAAGGACACGAGGCGCGCGCCGCACAGGCAGCACTGGACGGCAACATGGTCGACAATAGCGACCGCTCCCTGCGGGTGCGCTTCGACGACCCGAAGGCTTCTGCAAAAGGCGGACGCAAGCGTCGTTAGCCGGTCTGACTGATATCTAAACCTCGTCGCGGTATCCGAAACAGCTGTCCGGATACCGCGATTCAGTAATACATCGAATTATATATTCCCTGACGGCGCAGCACGACGGCGTGACCTGCCGCTTGACTTGCGGTTGCCATTAGCGACGGCGGCAGCTTTTGACTTGCCGCGACCAGCCGGTTTGCCATGACCTGAAGCCGCACCGGAACGTGCCTTGCCAGAGGCGCTGGCTGCGCCCGGTCTTTTATTGCGCGGATGGCCCTTGGCATTATGCGACCTGGAATTTCCCCCGGCACTGCGTCCCTTCTGAATCGGTTGCGCACGTATGGACGGATCCGGTGCATAACCCTCGATAATGATCTTCGACAGGTCACGCTTCAACAGCCGTTCGATATCACCGAGCAGTTTATGCTCATCGACACATACCAGCGATACAGCCTCACCTTCATTGCCGGCACGACCGGTACGACCGATACGGTGCACATAGTCTTCAGGCACGTTGGGCAACTCATAGTTGACCACGTGCGGCAACTGATCGATATCCAGTCCGCGTGCAGCAATATCGGTAGCAACCAGCACACGCACTTCGCCTTTTTTGAAGTCAGCCAGTGCGCGGGTGCGTGCACCCTGACTCTTGTTGCCATGAATCGCGGCACTGCTGATACCGTCCTTCTCCAGCTGCTGCGAGAGACGATTGGCGCCGTGCTTGGTGCGGGTAAACACCAGCACCTGGCGCCAGTTCTGTGAGCCCACCATAAAGGACAACAGTTCACGCTTGCGTTCACGGTCAACCGGGTGAACCACCTGTGAAACCCGCTCGGCTGGCGTGTTACGGCGCGCCACCTCGATCGACACAGGATCTTTCAGCAAGCTGTCAGCCAGTCTCCTCATATCACTCGAATAGGTGGCAGAGAACAACAGGTTCTGGCGCTGCTTTGGCAGCAAGGCAATGATCTTGCGGATATCACGTATAAACCCCATATCCAGCATGCGGTCAGCTTCATCCAGCACCAGAATCTCAACTTTGGAAAGGTCCAGGGTCTTTTGCGATACGTGGTCCAGCAAGCGTCCCGGTGTCGCCACCAGGATGTCGACGCCGGCACGCAAACGCGCGATCTGTGGATTGATCTTGACGCCACCGAAGATGACGCACGACGACAGCGGCAGGTGTTTACCGTAGGTATCGACACTTTCCGCCACCTGGGCGGCCAGCTCACGCGTAGGCGTCAGTACCAGCGCACGCACCGGGCGTCGTCCCTTGCCAGCTGCAGCGTCACCGAGACGCTGCAGCAACGGCAGGGTAAAACCGGCGGTCTTGCCGGTACCGGTTTGTGCACCGGCGAGAACATCCTTGCCCTCAAGAATGACCGGGATGGCATCACGTTGCACCGGTGTGGGCTCACTGTAGCCTTGTTCAGACACAGCACGGAGTAGTTCGGCCGACAGGCCGAGGGTATCAAATGACATATACTGGAATGCTCCTGATCGGCCTACCGGCGACATGTGTCGCGGGACGGTCTAGGCGCAATGCAAAAAAGGTATTCGAGGTTTTCCAGAAGTGGTGACCGCGAGGACTCGAGTGCAGACCGAAGTGCACCGAATTGCTGAGCACTATACGGCAAGCCGGGGAAGAATGTAAATATTTGCTTGATTATTAATCGCGCACGAGATGCGCTCCTGCACACGGGGCAGACCTTGGCCGCGATTAAATCTGCCACCCGCCTTTAGAAGTTAGTCAAAAAGAACGGGATCAGCAGCGCATTGACCAGGTCGATAAAGAACGCACACACCAGCGGCACAATAATAAATGCCAGGTGCGAGGAACCGTAACGTTGCGTGACCGCTGACATGTTGGCCATCGCGGTCGGTGTCGAGCCCAGTGAAATACCGCCAAAGCCCGAGCAGACAACAGCTGCATCATAGTTGCGTCCCATCAGCGGAAACACCACAAACAATGCCAGACTCACTGCGATCACGAACTGTGCGCCGAGAATGGTAAAGATAGGTCCGGCAAGGTCTACCAGTGTCCACAGCTGCATACTCATCAGCGACATCGCCAGAAAGGTACCCAGAGACACATCTGCAATCAGTGCAATAGCCGGCTTGCGGCTGGGCCAGACCATGCCCGAAATACGCGGATAGGATTTGGGTATCAGGTTGGTAATCAGAATACCGGCAAACAGGCAGGTGACAAACAATGGCAACTGGAGTCCGAGAGTTTCCAGTCCCGAGTTGATCATGAGACCAAAAATAGCACTCACGTGAATAGCCAGGATGGCATCCAGCAAATCCAGGTGGCTGATACTTTTATCTTGATCGGCTTTATCGCTGACACCCACATCCAGCGGTTCAATCTTTTCCGGTTCCAGCTGGTGCTTGGTAATAAGGTATTTTGCAATCGGTCCGCCCATCAAACTGGCCAGGATCAGGCCAAAGGTGGCACAGGCGATACCAATCTCCATGGCATTACCGATACCATAATCTTCCGCAATCCGCGGCGACCAGGCTATGGCAGTACCGTGCCCGCCGATCAGCGACACCGTACCACCCAGCATACCGACGGCCGTAGGCTGGTCAAACAGTGCTGCGACTGTAATACCGGTAATGTTCTGCAGGAACATGTAGCTAATGGTAATCATCAACAGGATCACCAGCGGCTTGCCACCCGCCAACAGGTCTTTGACGCTGGCATTGATACCAATAGTGGTGAAAAAGTAAATCAGCAGCACATCCCGCGCTTGCAGGTCGAAATGAATTTCGATATCACTGACGAGGTACAACAGCGCAATCAAAACTGAAAATATCAGCCCCCCGGTAACAGGCTGCGGAATACTGAATTCGCGGAGAAAACCTACCATGTCATTGACGCGCTTGCCGACAAACAGCACGACAATACCGATCGTCACGGCGAAAAAAGAACTGATTTGCAGAATATTATTATCGAATTCCATGAGAACCGTAGACTAAATGCCGCACGCGTACATGTCCAGCACTCACGCAAGATCGTGCTGCAGGGCCATCCCAAACGGCAGTTACTTGTAGAATTTTACCTTGCCGGTCGTTACGTCATACATGGCGCCGACCAGCCCCAGTTCACCCTTGTCGACCATCTCGCGCAGTACCACGCTCCGGTCGAGCAGTTTCTTCATGCTGAGCTGGACATTCATCTCTGCCGCAGCCTGCACAAACCCTGCATTAGCTGAATTTCTTGGCGTGTAATCTCCCTGTACCGCCTCTATTGCGGGGTTAATATTCGCCAGGGTCGCTGTCAGCAAACCGAGCTGCGCCGCGTCACAGGCTCCCTTGATGGCTCCACATTCGGTGTGCCCGAGAATAACAACCAGTTTGGCGCCCGACAGTTTGGTCGCAAATTCAAGACTGCCGAGCATGTCATCATTGACAAAGTTTCCCGCCATCCGTCCGACAAAGAGATCGCCGATCCCCTGGTCGAACACAATTGCCGGCGGGATACGCGAGTCGAGACAACTGACGATGGCCGCGAACGGATACTGGCCTGTGGATGTCTGCCTGACCTGTGCAAGAAAATCCCGCGGTAGCGTCTTGCCGGAAACAAAACGTTCGTTGCCCTGCTGTAACATCTCCAATGCCCTGGCTGGAGTGATGGCAGCCTGCGCCTCCCGGGTAAGCGCTACATCTGCAGTCTCCGCCTGCACAACACCGCTAACCCAAAAAACCGGCAGTGCCAGCGCCAGTGACAACAGCAGTGACTTTACAGTATTCATGGTGATGGCATTCCTCGTGAAAATACAGTTATAGCCGACCGCATGGACAGCATCTTCATTTTACACAGCAAACAGCCGTGCCCAGGCACTGGACAGATACGCATAGCTACTAAAACACATACACTGCACCGGCTCCAGGGGCACTGTTGTCTTCTTCACCGCCAACCGCGTTACTGCCCTCACCCACAGCACCAACCGCAAGGGTATCCCCCGAGAGTGCGACCACTCCAAATTGATCATCTGCATTGGCGTTGGAAGCCTTGAGGTAGGACTGCTGGCTCCATACCCCGTTGTTGTTGCGGATAAACACATACACTGCACCGGCATCGAGGGCACTGTTGTCGTCCTGCCCGCCGCTGGCGCTGCTGTCTTCATAGACTGACCCGACCGCAAGGGTGTCACCAGAGAGGGCGACCGAGAACCCGAATTGATCATCTATATCGGCATTGGAGGCCCTCAGCAAGTCCTGCCGGGTCCAGTCACCGTCGATGTCACGGGTAAACACGTAGACCGCACCAATATCCGGTTTACTGTTGTCAACACTGTTTTTGCCGACCGCCCCGACCGCCAGGGTGTCCCCTGAAAGAGCGACCGAGAATCCGAATTGATCATTTTCCCGGGCATCGAGGGCCTTGAGTTCGACCTGCCGGGTCCATATCCCGTTGTTGCGGGTAAACACATAGACCGCACCAATATCCGGTTTACTATTGTCAGCACTGTTTTTGCCAATGGTCCCGACCGCCAGGGTGTCACCTGAAAGAGCGACCGAGAACCCGAATTCATCATTTTCCTCGGCATCGAAGGCCTTGAGTTCGGCCTGCCGGGTCCAGTCCCCGTCGATGTCACGGGTAAACACATAGACCGCACCAATATCCGGCTTACTGTTGTCAACACTGTTTTTGCCAACCGCCCCGACCGCAAGGGTGTCACCCGAGAGTGCGACCGAGGACCCGAATTGATCATTTTCCTCGGCATCGAAGGCCTTGAGTTCGACCTGCCGGGCCCATATCCCGTTGTTGCGGGTAAACACATAGACCGCACCCGTATCCGGTTTACTGTTGTCAGCACTGTTTTTGCCAACCGCCCCGACCGCAAGGGTGTCCCCTGAAAGGGCGACCGAGAATCCGAATTCATCATTTTCCGCGGCATCGAAGGCCTTGAGATAGGCCTGCTGAGCAAATTCGTCCGCCAATTGGCGCGTGACACTGACCGTATAGACTTTTTTTGTCATGCCGTCTTCGGCAGTAACAATAACACTGATCTCATTATTGGGGCCCTCGTCAAGCGAGATTGGGCCACTGGCTGTTCCGGAAATGACCACCACCCCGTTGACGGTTACCGTGGCATTGGCATCGTCGGTGGTTGGCGTTACCGTCGTAGAGGCCGCGAGAAAACCGACCGTCGCGGTATATCTGACCTGGTTTGCCTGGAACACCTGGTCCAGCGGACCGGCGGACAGCGACAGGTCAGACAAGTCGGCATTGGTACCTGGTGCCCCGTTATTGCCACCACCACCGCCTCCACCGCTTCCGAAACAGCCAGAAAGGCATACAACAAGCAGAAACAAGGTGGACATCCTGCACATAAAAGCCCCCTGCAAATCACTATTTATATGTTATACCTCTACATAGATTGTAGCAGATCTGTCCGTTGCGGAAGCAGGCAAACTGGTTCTTTAAAGGTTCAACCATGCAGCCCGATCGGCAAACGGCTGTAGCGGAACTGACTCAAGCAGGCAGTGACCGGGGCTGGATGCTGACCGATAATTCGTGACAGCGGCAAGGATCACAGCATCGGACAGGGCCTGATCCAGACTGCCTGTCTGGCATTTATGCCAACATGCGATAATCCTGCGCCAGGAAAAGTTGCCCGCTCGGGCCGTTGTCTTCCAGCAGGGCCGGCACAAGCGCGCCAGGCAGCACGTCTTCTACCGGGTACATGGCGTCTTTTCCACCCAGGTCAGTCTTCAGCCAGCCCGGATCAAGATAATTCACCAGCACATTACTGTCTTTCAATTCGACTGCCAGGTCGCGGGTATATTTATCGACTGCTGCCTTTGAAATACCATAAGGCGCCAGGTTCGGGGTGTCCTTGATCCCGGATGACACGTTAATAATGCGGCCGTAGCCACGGCGTTTCATCTCCGGTCCAAAGGCATTGCACAGGGCAATCATTGCCAGCAGGTTGACCTGCAAGATATCCAGCCATTCTTCAGGGGGCACTTCCCAGATCGGCTTCCAGGCACTCATGACACCGGCATTGTTGTAAAGTATATCCACATGCCCGGGGCCCGAACGCACCCCGTCGATCACCGCCTGTACACCCTCGCTGCTCGACAGGTCTCCACTAACACTGTGTACCTGTATGCCATAGTGTTTCAGCAGTTCAACGGTCCTGACGGTATTTTCGGGCTTGCGCCCGTGTACCACCAGGTTGCACTTGCGTGCGGCCAGCCCCCTGGCAACCTGCAGACCAATGCCGCGGCTGGACCCGGTCACCAGCGCCCATTTTCCTTCCAGTAATTTCATCATCCCGCCTTGTTTAGCATCATTCAATTCGACTGCCGGTTCAGGACACCCGCCATAATTTGCGCAACGGCAATGGATTGCTCGAACAGGGCATCTTTTGTTCGATGCGCCAGTTGTGCTGCGATCATCATCTCCAGGGGTACCTTGCGCGCAGGAATACTCGTCGCAGGCAGGGTGGATTCCTCCGGCAGCAATGACAGCCAGTGATCATCTGCATAGTAAAAACCGGCGTGTCCCGGCGCGTCACCCTGCCAGGCCAGTTTCAGCTTGCGCACCTGTGCCACGCCTTCTGAACAGCGGTGAATGTGCACCCGCAAATCCCCTCGTGGCGTTCGAAAAGCCCAACTCACGTCGCTGCCGGATTGCATATCGCCTTTCTGTGGTTGCCATTGTAACCTGGCCGCCAGCCAGCCAATCAACAACCACGCCATCGGCAGGGCATGGGGGCCATGCTCAACGTGGACGGAATCGATATTCTGCAATGCACCCGGCGCCACCGCCGGATCCAGCACCTGCGCCAGGATACGCCGCCACGGCTTCAGGTAGCGCCATGCCAGGTTGAATACCGGCCGTTCCTCGCCCATAACCCAGCGTGTCATGGCGCGCACGCCCTCGGCCGGGTTTGGCCAACCGACACTGTCATAAATCACCTGGTCAGCCAGCGCTGCGAGGTTCTCAAACAGACCCTTGCCAAGGGGTGGCGGCTGATTACTCGCCCACCACAGGGTGGTTGTCAAATCACCAATCAACAGCGGCCGCAATATCGATCCAAGCCGCCCCGCGACTGCCGGGTCGAAGCGGATATCCACATGTTCGGCGCAGAGTTGCCGGCTACCCCCGGAACCCCGGAAGTGTGCCGAAACATCGGCCTCGATCAAATTGACTTTCGGTGCACATGCGGTCAGTAAAAACACCCGTGCCGGGTGCCGCTCGACCAGCTCAGGAATGCGCTCGGTAACATCGCGTGCCTGCTCTTGTGTTTGACAGGCGATAATAAGATTTGACATACAGGCACGCGTTACCCCGTGCCCGGCCTCTTCCTCGGCATGCAATGCACTCCAGAGACGATCCAGTGCGCGCTCGATGTCCGCTACATTGACCCGCGTCTCGGACAGACTCGCATCGGCAGAGCTTGTTTCGCTCATAGCACCCGCCAGCGTCTGCCTTCGTTTTCAATCAAACGGTCGGACTCCACCGGGCCCCAGGTGCTGGCCGGGTATTCCGGCAGCCAGCGATTGTTACCGCGGTCCCAGGCATCCAGCAAGGGTTGTATCCAGCTCCAGGATGCCTCGACCGCGTCACGCCGCATGAACAGGGTAGCGTCTCCAGCCATTACGTCCAGTAATAAACGTTCATAGGCCTCGGGCGATTGATCGCCAAAGGTACTGCCATAGCGGAAGTCCATTTTCACCGGGTATATCTGCACCCGCGACCCTGGCATCTTGGTGGCGATGCGCAGCGACATGCCCTCGTCCGGCTGCAGGCGCAGCGCCAGCACATTCGGATCCAGCGGATGGTCGTTGTCAGAATTAAACAGAATATGTGGCACATCTTTGAACTGCACCGCAATTTCACTGACCCGCTTTGGCAAGCGCTTCCCCGTGCGGATATAGAAGGGAACACCGGCCCAGCGCCAGTTGTCGATGAACACACGCAGTGCCACGTAGGTTTCCGTGCTTGAATCACTGGCGACACCCTCTTCCCGGCGGTAGCCGGGCACATCATCACCCTGGTAGAAGCCATGTGCATACTGGGCGCGCACAACGTCGGACTCGATATTCTCAACATTCAGGGGACGCAGGCAGTGCAGTACATCCAGCCGGTGGTCACGGATCACGTCAGCGTCCATGGTCCACGGCGGCTCCATCGCTACCAGGGAAAGCAACTGCAGGATATGGTTTTGCACCATATCGCGTAACGCACCGGCCCTGTCATAATAACCGGCGCGGGTTCCAACACCTTCGTCCTCTGCCACGGTTATCTGCACATGGTCTATGTGCTTGGCATTCCATAACGGTTCGAAGATCGCGTTGCCAAAACGCATGACCAGGATATTCTGCACCGTCTCCTTGCCCAGATAGTGATCGATACGGTAGATCTGCGGTTCGGCAAAACATTCGCCAAGGATTTCATTCACCTCCTTGGCACTCTGCAAGTCGCGGCCGATGGGCTTTTCCACGATGATGCGCGAGAACGGACCATCGGATGTTTCATCCTGTACCAGTCCTGCTGCCTTGAGATGCTGCGCACAAACACCGATAAGCCGTGGCGGAATGGCAAGATAAAAAATCCGGTTACCCGGAATTCCAAACTGCGGCTCGATCTCATCGAGGCGCTGCTTCAGCGCCTCGTAGGCGGCAGGGTCATCAAAACTGCCCGACTGGTAAAAC
>JAOUCV010000305.1 GCA_029859555.1 Gammaproteobacteria bacterium | reverse complement strand
GGAGTGGGGTGCAACACGTCAAAGACAGTTGTGCCGGCCAGCGTGAACAGCCGCATCAGCGATGCCAGCGGATGTGCCACGAAGGAGCGCACCTGGCCGGTAACCGTGTGTGATACGGTTCGCGTTGTATTGACGAGTCCCAGGGAAGCAAGGCTGCCCGCTGTCTTCTGGTTGTACTGCAGGGGCAACACTGTGCCACTGCTACCCTCGGCGTATACAAAAGGGTAGCCCCAGGCGTCGGTGTCCCCGGTCTCGAATACCACCGGCCGGTCAGGCTCGCCGCTCTCGGCAAGCAGTTCCCTGAGTACCTGACTCATCTTCGCCAGCAGTTCATTGGTATCAAAACTGTTCACCGTGCGCACGCTGTCGGGTTTGTGCTCTATGGGAACGGAATTCAGTATGTCGCGGTCATCGTAGTAAACAAACAGTTCATGGTGGCGAAGAATGTCCACGACAACACCGCAATGACAGTCTGGCGGGGTCAGTGCGGCCAGCGTCACGTACAGCAGTTCGTTCCAGCTCCAGGCATCCATCACTTCGGGAACGCGGGTGCAGTGTTCTGTTGCCGGCCAGTCTGCGGCCGGCAGGGATGTCATGATGCGGAACGGTAACTGTGTCGCTGCAAAGGGTGTGCCGGGTTCCTGTCCGGGCGAGCTCAGCTCCGTGGTTGTATAATGGGTTTCATCGTCCAGCCTGAAGGCAAGCTGCAGGCGTGTGCCGTTCAGGCAGGTCGCTGTTTCTGTCAGTACCGTAGCATCCAGGTCTGCCAGGGCAGGGAGGTTGTCATCAGTATCCTGCTGCTGCGGGGCTTGCATGCCGGAGCAGGATAGCAGCGCAGCCGCTAGTGCCAGAATCAATGGGGTCAGACTCCATTGATATGTCATATTTTCGTCCGATCAATCATGCCAGGCCTCGCTATAACAGCAAAATGATTTTGACCGGGCGTGTGCAAGCTTCATGACTCACGCATAGCCGTTCAAAGGCACCCGGGCTGTACAGGGTTATTGAATTTGCTGTTCTTCCCTGTTGTCTGCCATTGCCCATGGTGGATTGCTGGGTACCTGCGGCGCAGCATTCAGTATCGCGGCAAGGTCCGGGCTGTCAGGCGAGACAGGAACCGGGATGCCCCGGGCTTCGTCGGCGACTTTTTTTGCCTTGTCCCAGTTGACGGCATCAGGCCCCGGCGCTTTTGTGGCTACTGCCTGTTGCAGTGGCTTGAGACTTTTGCCCCAGCGTTTGGCATCCTCGGCAAGCGGCGGATGGGCTTCCAGGTAAAGTTGCTCGTTGCGCCAGCCGGCGACGTAGGGCTGGTTTACGATTGTTACCCGGGTTCCACTGGGAACCTCCGGAAACAGGCTGGCGATGTCCTCCGGATAGAGTCGCACGCAACCGTGGCTGACCCGAATACCCACTCCCCAGGGTTGATTGGTGCCATGGATGAGGTAGCTCGGGAGACTCAGACGCATGGCAAATTCTCCCAGGGGATTATCGGGCCCGGGTGGCACTACCGGTGGTAACGGATCGCCTTTCTCGGCATGTTCCCGGCGGATTGATGCGGGTACGGTCCAGGCAGGCTGCTCGATCTTCTCTGTGATATGGGAAGTACCCTGGGGAGTTTGCCAGCCTTCGCGGCCAATGCCGATAGGGTGCGTGATTACCCTGGGCGGCTCATCGGCCGCGTGCCCGGGATAGTAAAAGAGTCGCATGGCGGCCAGGTTCAGGACCAGGCCCTCGCGCGGTGCATCCGGAAGTACAAACTGTGTGGGTAGCACTACCTGTGTACCCTCGCCGGGCAGCCATGGGTCTACGCCGGGATTTGCGGCGACTATTTCCTCGTAACCCAGGTCGTAGCGGCGCGCGATATCGGACAGCGTGTCTTGCTGGCGTGCGCTGGCAATTTGCACAATGCCTATGACATCTGTTCCTGCCGGTGGCAACAGAAACCTGTCGCTGGGGACGGATGGTGGTGCTGACCTTGTCCAGGACGAGCGCCAGTCAGAAAAGCTGCTACAACCGGACAGGTAGATGCTGGCACAGAGGATCGCGCAGAGGGCGGGCCATGAGGCGCCGTTGCGAGATGTTGTCAGGGGGTTCATCGTGTCAAGGATGGCTGCTAACAAGCTTGTACGTCAAGTGAACGTGACCCCGGGTCGTGGGGAAATTCTGCGGCTGGAGCGACCGGCTATTCGCGCACGCGCTACGCTTCTGCACTTGTGGAAATGCCCGGGGCATTGCTGCGGCAGTGGTATCTTGCCGCTCCTGTAAGATCAGGACGTGCTCCAGAGCAGGGTTAGCGGGCTGGCTGCAGCTGCGCGATGGCCACCGCTGGTGATCCCGGCTGCAAGGCCACGAGGTCGGCGGAGAATTCCTCGATGTCGGCATTGATGTTGGCCAGTTCGTTTTTTGCCTGTTCAGAGGAGGCCTTTTTGTAACCGGCATAGAGCAGTCCGCCCGGCAGGATGACACTGAGAAATGTGTCGCTGCTATCCAGTGTATTGTCTGCGATGATTTGCAAGAGCGCCTGCTTGCGCTGTATCAGCTGGCTGCGCAGTGTTGTGACCCGTTCGAGCAGTGCATTGCGATCAACGTCAGCTAACTGGATAAAAAAATCACCCGCGAGGGGTACTGGTGCTTGCTCGGCGTGTGCTGTCTGCAGCATGAACGCGCTGCAGGAGAGTGCCAGCGACATAAGCAGTCTGTTCAAGGTTCTGATCATGGAGTCACCCGGGAATTCGTTTTTTTATGTTGCATGAAGTTAAGTACATCGTAACATATTTTCATACTCTGTTTTTATAAGCATTATAAATACAGTAAATAATGTGCACGAATTAACGGGAATAAAAAAAGTAATCAGAGTAAAACGTATTTTTATTCGGCTTGTAAAATCTTTCAATTCATATGCATTACGATCGGTTGTATGGTTTATTATTGTAATCCTTGATGGAGTTGAAAACAGGAGTAAATAGTCATGAACCCGATCTTGTCAGTTGAATTCAAGGTACAGGCCGCGGACGGCGCATTCAGTGAGGAGAGCGTGGCCATTAGCAATCCCGGGGAACTCTTCGAGTTTGTTGCTCCTGGTGGGGGCTGTGAACAGATCCCCGACGAGGTCGGTGAAATCAACATGGTGTTTCTCAAGCCGCCGCATGCGAATGCCAGTAACCCGGTGGCAGACATCGTGGTGACCCTGCAGTTGGGTATGGTGTATCTCACCGGTCCCCTGGCGGAAATCGTTCAGACAGCACAGGAAATACTTGACCGTACAGGGCGC
>JAOUCV010000304.1 GCA_029859555.1 Gammaproteobacteria bacterium | reverse complement strand
AAAGTGAAAACGCTGGCCAGGCAGGGGATATCCATGTACAGGCGAGTGATGCGATCAACATCAGCAGTCCTGCCGGTGCGGTGCAGAGCGGACTGTTCAGTACCGCGTCCGGCACCGGTGCCGGCGGTAATATCTCGGTCACCGGCGGTCTGCTGAGCATGTTTGGCGGTGCGATCAACGTTTCCTCGATCAATACCGGGGATGCAGGCAGTATCGGGGTGCTGGCGGATTCAGTTTCCATGAATAACGGTGCGCAAATCAGTACCA
Source organism: Gammaproteobacteria bacterium (assembly GCA_029859555.1). Taxonomy (GTDB): domain Bacteria; phylum Pseudomonadota; class Gammaproteobacteria; order UBA9214; family UBA9214; genus UBA9214. The sequence continues at coordinate 3,018 of JAOUCV010000304.1, read as the reverse complement.
GTGTTGATGGTGCTGGTAATGGTGGTCTGTTGCGCGTCACCTCCGGCGGTGAAGTAAACCTCGACGGGCAGGCTGGTGACGGGTTTCAATCCGGCCTCTATAGCCTGACGGAAGGCGCAGGCACCGGTGGCAATATCGAAGTCAGCGGGTCAAAAGTTAAACTCACCAACAACGCAACTATAAATTCTGAAAGTAAGGGCAGCGGCAATGCCGGTAATATTGACGTCACTGCCGTCAGTACGGTGAAACTGAAGAACGCGTCGATCAACACCTCGGCTGATAATGCCGATGGTGGCAACATCAAGATCACCGCGACCGACAGGGTTGAACTGACCAATAGTGAAGTCACGGCAGCTGTCGGCGGTGGTGAAGGTGATGGCGGTAATGTCACCATTGACCCTGAATTTGTCATTTTGTCGAGTAGCAGGATCCTTGCCAGCGCCATTGGCGGTGACGGCGGTAACATCACCATTATTACCGACCATTTCATCGCATCCCCCGACAGTGTGCTGGATGCCTCCTCCAGGCTGGGTGTAGATGGCACCATTAACATTATCTCGCCGGACGAAGAGATCACCAGTAATCTGGTAGAGTTACCGGCGGCCTACCTGGATGCCGCCGGCCTGCTGCGCGAACGTTGCAGCACGCGTCACCAGGCAGCGACGCAAAGCAGTTTCACGGTTGCGGGCAGGGACTCGCTGCCGACGACGCCGGACTCGCAGTATTCGCTGCTCTCCAGTGTCTCTGACAGCTTCAGCGGGGCAGGGACATTGACCCGTTCTTCACCGGCACAACAGTTCATCGCGGCAAGCCTCGCCGCCGGTGCCTTTGGTTGTAGCCTGTAGACGCCCCATCCTGGATGACAGTCGCGGGTAAGGTACGCGACCAGGTCTTGCAGATCTGCCGGTTTGTGAAAATTCAACAAAACCAACCTGCAAAAACACACAGTAATGGGCCTCCTTCCCGGGTACCTTGTAGTCAGGGAAACGAAAAGGAGACGCACAATGAATACTCTGTCAAACAGCGATTATACAAATATTACCGCCGAGTCAGAACAGAACAGACGGGTCGTTATGCTGATGTTGCTGTCAAAGCTGGGTCTGGCGCTGCTTATCGGTGCGATCTATGCCGGTGTGCGTTTTATAGGTTGAAACAGACGTGGGCCAGGCATAAATTACCCATCCTGTTTTAATGCCTGCTCCTTTAACTCCCCCACCCACATCGCGGTAGCGCCGGCCACGGACACCGGCATGGCGAGGAAATTCACAAACGGGATCATGGTCATCAGTAACGAGCCGCCGCCAAAGCCATAGGAAAGCACGCGGCGCTGGCGCAGCAGTTTGCGCTGTTGCGAAAAGTGCAGCAGGTGGTTGGCCATCGGGTAATCAATGTATTCAATCACCAGCATCCAGGCGCTGAATAATGCCCATATAAACGGCGCGGCAAGGTTGATACCGGGTATCAGGAACAGGATGCCCAGCGGCGCGGCACGCAGCAGGAAATACAGCAGTTTGCGCAGCTCCGAGAGGATGCTCGGGACGATGTCTTTTACCAGTGCCTGCCAGCCGCCGGTTTCGATCGGCTGGCCACTGAGGTGTTTCTCCACGGCCTCTGCCAGCATGCCGTTGAAGGGCGCGGCAATCAGGTTGGTCAGTATTGAAAAGGTGTAGAAGATAATCAGTACACCGGCAATGGCGAACAACGGCCATAGCAGGTAGCGCAACCAGTCGAGCCAGTCCGGCAGGTAGCCCAGCATCATGTCGATGAATATTTCCAGCCAGTGTGCAAGTCCGAAGATGGCGCCGGCGAATACGGTGGTACTGACCAGTAACGGGACTGCAACGTAGCGGCGCAGGCCTGGTTGACGAATCAGGCGCAGGCCTTCAAGGAGGTAATGCATGCCGCTGTGATTGTTTTTCATGGTGGTGGTTCCGTGCGTGTATTCGGGTTTTAGGTTGTTTTGATAATCAATCGCGGACGCGGTCCGCTCCTGCAAAAACACGAGCATTTGTAGGAGTGGCTTGTAGCCGCTAATGCGATGGTTGATTTGTTCGCGCTTACAAAACACTCCTGCAATCATAAAAACAACCGCGGATTAATATATCCACTCCGTAGGAGCGGACCGTGTCCGCGATTAAGCTTGTGACGGCCGACGTGACTGCCGTGCCAGCAGGGCTGCGCCGTATGCCGCTTCCTGGTGTTCAGCGGCAACAACCGGGATGCCCAGCAGTTGCGCGCGTATTGTACTCCATGCGTCGTTGGCGGCACCGCCCCCCGTGGTGATGACGGTTACCGGCCAGGGCGCGCCCAGCTCAATCAGTTTTCGGTAACCCTGCAGCTCAATGCGGGCAATGCCTTCAAGGATACCCTGGAAGAAGCTGGCATCACTGGCCGGTCTGGGTTCGAGGCGTGGTTGCAGTTCGGGATCATTGATCGGGAAGCGTTCACCTTTGCCAACCAGCGGGTAGTAATCCAGCCCGGTCGGCTGCCCGGGCGAGAGCAGACCCGTCAGGCGGGTGATTTCATCCTGATTAAAATACTGCTGTAGCACCGCGCCGCCACTGTTGGAGGCACCACCCACCAGCCAGCTGTCGCCCAGGCGGTGGCTGTAGATACCGTATTCCGGTGAGAACACCGGGGTGTCGGCAACGATTTTCAGCACCAGCGTGCTGCCCAGTGAGGTAACAGCTTCACCGGCGCCGGCGCCGGTGGCGATAAAGCTGGCAGTACTGTCGGTGGTGCCGCTGAGGATGCGTGTGTGCGGCGACATGCCCCAGCGTTTGCACAGGTCCCTTGTCAGCGTGCCGAGGGGATAGCCGGCAGGTACCACGTCGGGTAGCAGGGCTGGCGGGATGTCCAGTTCGGCTAACCAGGCTGGCCAGCAGCTGTTCACCACATCGTAGCCCAGTTTCAAGGCGTTATTTTCATCGCTGACACCGAAGCGGCCTGCCAGTCGTCCCAGCAGCCAGTCGGCCTGGTGCAGGACATGCACGGCGCTATTGCAGGCAGGTTGCTGTA
>JAOUCV010000043.1 GCA_029859555.1 Gammaproteobacteria bacterium | reverse complement strand
CTACTCAGCGAAGAACTTTCCATGCTGGCCCGACTGACGTCGCGAGAAGCCGAGCAGGAGCACAACAAACGCGCCTAGTTTACCCGCAAAATTTACAGCTTGATCTTGCCGGAACAATATAGCGCACAGCGGCAACTCAACTACACTTGGTTTATGGGAAACAGTGACATAACCGCATCACCGGAAAACGCTGTAGCAGCAACCCGTTACTGGCACAGCCTTGATGACGGGCGCGTCATGTGCGATGTCTGTCCACGTGCCTGCAAGCTGCACGAAGGCCAGCGTGGACTGTGCTTTGTGCGCGCCAACCACAATGGAAAAATTGTCCTGACCAGTTACGGTCGCTCCAGCGGCTACTGTGTCGACCCCGTTGAAAAAAAACCGCTGAATCATTTCCTGCCAGGCACACCGACACTGTCATTTGGTACCGCCGGCTGCAACCTGGCTTGCAAGTTCTGCCAGAACTGGGATATCAGCAAGTCACGCGAAACCAACACCCTCGCAGACAGCGCCTCACCGGAAACCATTGCCACAGTTGCAGCAAGACTCAATTGTCGAAGTATTGCCTTTACCTATAACGACCCGGTCATCTTCATGGAATATGCCATTGATACGGCCATAGCCTGCCGTGAATATGACATCAAAACAGTGGCAGTGACCGCCGGCTATATCTGTGACAAGCCACGCCGGGAATTTTTCGATTATATAGATGCTGCCAACATCGACCTGAAGGCATTTTCAGAAAAGTTCTACTGGAAAATTACCGGCGCGCACCTGCAACCGGTACTGGATACACTGATATACCTGAAACAGGAGACCGATGTCTGGCTTGAATTGACCACCCTGCTGATCCCCGGTGAGAATGATTCCGAAACGGAACTGGAATCCATGACGCAATGGGTAGTGGAAAACCTTGGAGCGGATGTCCCTATGCACTTTACTGCATTTCACCCGGACTGGAAGATGCGGGATATACCGGCCACACCGGCGGAGACACTGACACTGGCACGCAGCATCGCATTAAAAAACGGCGTGCATTACGCCTACACCGGTAATGTCATCGACAAGACGGGCAGCAGCACCTGGTGCCACAGCTGTGGTGGTCTGCTGATCGGGCGTCAGCAATACACGCTGTCAGAATGGAACCTGGACAGCAACGGCTGCTGCCAGCACTGCGGCAGCCGTTGTAGCGGTGTATTTGACAGTAAACCGGGAAGCTGGGGAGCTCGACGCCTGCCCGTCAGACTGGCAGACATCGCCCCGTCATCCTGAAACAGCAACCGGCAATCAGGGCTGGGGAGCTCCCGGCACAGCCGGCGGTGCCTGTCGCGCCCATGGCGGCATCGGTCGCCGGGCTTCGCCTCCCGGCATACGAGTCGGCATCCCCTCCGGGGCAGCAAACAGCTCTTGCCGGTGTGTCTGCATATACGCCATTTTCTCCTGCGGTGTCATATCTGCCATCGCCGCACGCGCAGCAACCATTTTCTTGCGTCGCGCGTCGGCCTGCTTGCGCAGTTCTTCATGCCGGTTTGCAACCTCAACCTTCTGCTCCAGTATGCGCTGCATGATCTCGTCCTGGTTCTCGACCAGGTAGTTGTGCTGGTCTTCTGCCTGGTTACGCATCTGTTCCTGCCGCTTCTCATAATTCGCCAGTTTCTCCTCCCGCTCTCTCAGGTAGGTTTCCATACGCGCTTCCTGGTACTTCTGCCGGGCCTCACGCCATTTTGCTGCCAGCGCCTCACGTTCTTGCTGCTGCTTTTTGAAAAAAGCCCGTTGCTCTTCGTGAAATTGCTGCATGGCTTGCTGTCGCGCGGACAATTGTTTCTCCTGTGCCGCAACCGGCGGTGTCGGTGTCGGCCGCATTGCCTGCGCTGGCGGTGTCGGTGTCGGCCGCATTGCCTGCGGTGGCGGTGGCGGTGCCGGCCGCATTGATTTGTGGCGCGCCAGCGCCTCTTCGTGGCGCTCTTCAGCTTCTTCGTGACGTTTTTCTGCCTGCGCACGTTTACGGTCAAACGACTCACGGTAGGCCCGGATACGCTCTTCCATAACACTCGGTGCTGACGCCTCGGTCGAAGCGCTCTCGGTCAGGCCCTCTTCGCCCTGGACCGGTGACAACATCATCATGGAAGATGCAACTGCAAACACAATTATCCTGAATGACATGACTGATCTCCTTGTTAGTTATTTTGATCGAACCCTCGGCAACAGGCCAAGTATAGCCCAATCGCGGATTGAACACCTTGCCGCGCGGCAACCGTTACTGGCACTTGATGACTGGTTCCGCCAGAGCGGTTAATTTTATTAAAAACATGATACTTACCCGATAACCTGCGCATGGGAATACGCTTCACCTGCTCCGGTATGGTCGCATCAAACACCACCCGAGCCCCTCCGGTTGCGACAAACTGATCAGTGCGTAGCGGCGGTCACGGCTGAATTCAAGATGCGCCGAGGCCTTGCCCGGTTGCGGTCGCAGCATTTTGTTTTCCGCAAGCACTTGCCGGTTCTGCATATCACTCACCGTCACCATGCTTCCCCAAAGATTCGGTGTCGCCATCCGCTACGGTGACAGGCTGATCGCCCGCCTCGAACAGCATAAAAATGTAGAGTGGATCAGCTGAAAATACCCACCTGTCCGGCAAACTGCCCCGGCATGCATCACTGCAGACGATAGCAACCTGTTCGTATCACTTGAAAATTCTGCTGTGTTTTTCTCTGGCGGAGGATGCCAGGGGGATTGAACGGGATTGAACGGAATTGAAGGTATCGCAGTAATACGCTGTTACACACCCGCTATGTCGTTCTGCACCTGCGACTATCATGAAACCGGAAAGCCCCAGCCACAAACAGGCTGGCTACCACGGCATAAAACTGTTCATGCGGCCCATTGGACGCATACTGTTACTCATATTACCCATTTCGTAGCGAATAGCATCACCGGTCAGGTTCATGGTCCGCATATTCTGGTTCATGCCTTCCATGGAACCATTCATACCATTCATATTGACCAGCATCGGCTCAAGGTACTCAAGTGAAATCATTCTTTCCGCCATGTCCTCAACAGACTCGGACATATGGTAAACACGACGTGTCATGGTGCGTACATTTTCGGAAAGGTAAATAACACTCTCTGATATATGGCTGAGATGTTTACCCATCTCAGGATCCATGCCACGGGCCAGCGTATGAATATCCTTGCTCAGACTGTAGATAAGAAAGAAACCGTAGGCCGCCAGCACTACAAATGCCAGCATGGCCGGATAGATAATCAGCTCCCAGCGACGTGCGCTCGCTTCAAATACGCGCACAAAGCGGTCCATTGAATCACCTTCAGGAAACATCTCGCGTGGAGCATTCTTGTCAGCAGGGTTACCTGGCTGCTTGTCTATATTGGTTATTTTCTCACTCATATTAACGACGCCATCTCATTAACATTCAAAAAACACTGGCTCGCTGCCGCGACACATCAGACACGCTATTGCTATTATCATCATTAATTTCTGCGTCAGTCAAATAACAGGCCGGATCTTCTGCCCAGGGATCACCGCTTAATTGCATTGCTCGCACCCGGGTATTTCCACCGCATATATCAAAGTAACGGCATGTTCCGCAACGGCCTTTAATCAGTCGTGGCGCGGCTTTCAGGCCACGCATGATGGGATCGGAGGTATCTGTCCATATCTCGGAAAACGGCCGCTCACGCACGCTGCCGAGACTGTAGTGCCACCAGAAAGTATCCGGGTGAACGACGCCAAGATTATCGATATTGGCAATATTGACACCGGAGCTGTTACCACCCCATTGCCGCAGCTTTGCAGCGATATGCTCTGCCATCTCGGGGAAATGCTGCTTCACCCACTGCAACAGGAAGACACCATCAGCATCATTGTTGCCGGTCACAAATTCGAGATCATCGCCTTGCTGTGCGTGCCGCAGCGCCGTCTCAAATAACTGCTCCATGGTATGACGGGTTATTTGCAGCTGCACATCGCTGTCGCGATTACGATTACCGCGCCCGGCATAATTCAGATGCGAAAGATAAAACTTGTTGACACCTTCATCTTCCATCAACTGCAGCATTTCCGGGAACTCGGCTGCATTATCCTCGGTCATGGTAAAGCGCATGCCAACTTTTATATCGTGCTCACGGCACAGGCGAATACCTGCCATTGAAGCATCGAAAGCACCCTGCTTGCGACGGAATTCGTCGTGCGTTTTTTGAGTACCGTCAATACTGATACCGACATAGTCATAGCCAATCCCGGCAATGGCATCAATATTGTGCTGGTCTATCAGCGTACCATTGGTCGACAGACCGACATAGAAACCCATGTCCTTGGCACGCTGCGAGATGGAAAATATATCAGGACGCAATAGCGGCTCACCACCGGACAATATCAATACCGGCACACCAAAACCCTTGAGGTCATCCATCACGGTGAATACTTCTTCGGTGTTCAACTCACCCTTGAAATCAATGTCTGCTGATATCGAATAACAGTGCTTGCAGGTGAGGTTGCAGCGCCGGATCAGATTCCAGATCACCACTGGCCCCGGTGGCGTACGGCGCTCCAGCAGCGGCGCAGGATTTACCAGCTCCTGCATGTATTGAGAGACTCTGAACATGGATCTACCCCTTTATCCGCAAACCGGTTTTCTTGAGAATACGCTTGCTGTAAAGCACTTCGTGGCCACGACAGTGCTCGCCCAGCAGCTTTGCAATAGCAATCACCTTTGTTTCAACGTCCTCACGGCTGCGACCATGCACCATGGCAAACAGGTTGTACGACCACAACGGCAGGTGCCGCGGTCGCTGATAGCAGTGACTCACATACTCCAGCGCACCCACCTGCTGACCCAGTTCACTGATCCGCGCATCACTGACATTCCAGACTGACATGCCATTTTCCGTATACCCCAGCGCATAGTGATTGGGCACAGCAGCAATACGGCGAATAACACCGCGTTGCTGCATCGCGGCTACCCTCGCAAGCACATCCTCCACTTCGAGACCCAGTTGCGCGGCCAGTGCATCGTAAGGTGCTGCAACCAGCGGCAGGCCCGCCTGCGTGGCCACGATAATCTGTCGGTCGATAGCATCCAGCAGCTGTCCGGCTTGCTGCGTCATGTCAAAATCTGGCGGATTCCCGGTCACGATGTCTCCTGCACAGTTAACTGCAGACCAATAAAAAATTCTTCCTGTTTCGGCATGTCATAGACCTGGCAGCCGGACGTTTGCTCGATTTCCCTGATAACGACAGCGGCCTGTTCCGGCTGCTCTGTGGCCACTACAAACCACATATTCAGAAGATGATCGCGCTCATAATTGTGAGCGACCTCCGGGAAGGCATTAACCAGTTCAGCGATCTCGTCATAGCGGCCTGCCGGTGCCTGTAATGCACACAGACTCAGGGCACCGCCGATTTTTTCAGCATTAAACATAGGGCCAAAACGTGTCAGCACCTTGTCATCAAGCAGGCATTGCAGACGCGACAGCACCTCATCCACCGGAACATCAAGCGTTGCTGCAACCGCATCGAATGGCCGCGCACATACCGGCAGGCCTGCCTGCAGGGTATTCACCAGCCTGGCATCAATGCTATCCATGAGCGCTCCTCGCGGTTTCGAGACTGCCGTCCTGCTCAACATAACGCGCACCACGCTGTTTGAAATCCCGGCCACTGAACAATACGCTGTGCGGGACATCTTCCAGCCCGTGACAGGCAATAATCTGTTCAAGGCGCAGCAAAACACTGCTGCGTTTGCGCCCGTGAATCATGCAAAACAGGTTATAGCGCCATGTCGGCAAACGCCGCGGGCGCTGGTAACAAAGGGTTACGCAGGACTCGCCGGCGAGCAGCCCGCCAATGCGCTCAACGTCGGCATCTTCGATATCCCAGACCACCATGGCATTTGCGTTGTATCCAAGCGCGCGATGCCGGACGACGACACCCATGCGCTTGATCAGCCCGGCAGACTGCAACACCTGCAAACGCAGCATGACCTCGTCCTCAGACAGGCCCAGCTGTGTCGCAATAGCTGCATACGGTTTTGCAACCAGCGGCAAACCACCCTGGATTGCTGCAACCAGTTCACGATCCTTGCCAGTCAACACCATAACGGAAACCCCAGATCTATATAAAACGAGCGTTCCAGCGGCAGGTTCAGCAGCGGCAAACCGGTACTGTCCTGTATCGCATCCAGCACCTGCTGAACATGTTCCTCATCAGCAGCTGTCACTACAAACCACAGGTTATAGCTGTGTTCACGCTCGTAATTATGATTCACTTCTGAAAAACTGCTGACAAAGTCAGCTACACCCTGCATCCGGTTTTCCGGCACCGACAGCGCAGCCAGGGTGCTGGCACCGGCCCGCCTGGGTGCAAATACCGGACCGACGCGGCTGATCAAACCGCGTTGCTGCAGTGAAGTCAGTGTTTCAATTACAACGTCTTCGGTCACGCCCTGCTGTTCTGCCAGCGCCTGAAACGGCGAAGAACACAGCGGAAAGCCACGCTGATATTCATTCAGCAGACATTTTTCCAGTGCTGTCAATTCAGCCGGCGTATCAAGAATGGCAATCGAGCCATCCATTGGCTGTGTGTTTCTTCTGGACATTGTTACAACCCCGTCCGATGCGCCCTGGCGGTAAAAAATATCCCGCTGGGTTTTTCCACTTCCAGTTGCGCAATGCGTTGAAAACTTTTTGTGTCGTATACCTGCAGCTGGTCAAGATCACGCACGGCTACCCAGACGTGCTCGCCGCGCGGTGTAAACTCCATATGCAGCACGCCCTTGCCTGGCTGCATCGAGTGCGTTACCTGCAAGCTCTGCGTATCGATCACCTGTACCGTATCATTGCGCGGGTGTGCAAAATTCACCCACACCTGGCGACCATCCGGTTGTGCCACCACAAATACCGGTTGCCCGTGCACCGCAATACGACCAACCTGTTTCCAGCTTCGGGTATCGACGACCAGTACCTCATGCTGGCCGACAGCGGGCAGAAAAGCATAATCACCGGCAATTGCCCAACCCTCCAGGTGCGGCATCTTGTAGACCGGTAACTTCTCCTTGCCACGGCCATAATTGTCGAGGATGCGCTGCACACCGCCCTGTGGCTGCCACAGATCCAGCAGTGCCAGACCATCCTCACCGAACAGTCCGGCAATATAAAACCGGCCATCCGGGGTAATCAGTGCGTCATAGGGCAGTCGCCCGATATCACTAAACACGCTCACTTCAGGCTTGGCCGGATCAGAAACATCCACAATGCGGATTTCACCGGCATCGTAAAGCGTGTAAACAAACTGCTGTCCCGGCGCATCCACCAGCCCCACAACCTTTGATGACTTGCCATCAGCGGTAACGGCCGGCAAATCAGCAACCAGTGCCAGCGAATCGGCAGCAAATATCTTCACACCGCCCGGCGTGTAGTTGGATACCGCCACCAGCGAACCATCCTGGGAAATGGCACCACCAATACTGTTACCTGCCTGTACCACCCGCTTTACCAACACGCCACACAGCAGGTCTATTTTTGAAAGTCCGCCATCGCGGCCAAAAATATAGGCGTAGCGTTCATCACGGGAATAGACAGCCGAGGCATGTGAAAGATCACCCAGCCCCTCAATCCTGAAGAGACTGGTTTTTGCCGTAGTGTCAAGAATCTTTACACTGCCGGTGGCACGTTCAATCACCAGCCCCATATCGCCGGTACCGCGAGTAAGACATTCAGCATTTACGGTTTGTGTGAAGCTGAAGAAAAACAGAAGAAAAAGAACAATCCACATGTTGCAGGAGCGCTTCGCAAGCGCGATTCGCGGATGCGATCCGCTCCTGCGGATAAAAGGAGACAGTCTCATAATCCTTCTCCCCTGAGCATGGCTTCTACCAACCAGCGTGCTTCCTGCTCGGTCAGCAAACCGCGCCACGGCGGCATCGGGGTACCCGGCCGGCCATCGAGGACCGCATTCTCCATCAGCGCAACAGGCCGATCACGCAGGTTGCCTGGCAGCAAGGGCGGCCCAAGGCCGCCCTTGCGGGTCATGCCATGGCAAGAGCCGCAGTCATGCTGGAGGAGATACAGCAATTCAGCCTGTCTTGCAGCGTCCAGCGCAGCCGAAACCGGTGTCAACTGGATCATCATGGCCAGGGCTAACAGCCACTTGCTCGTTTTCCTCACTTCAACTACCCCACAGATAACACAATTAACCTGTCATTTTACAATGGTAATAACTGTAACTCTTGATCTACATCAATTTGGACGAAGACAAAAACCTTGATCCTGTGCAGGAAGGATGAAGCAATGAGGACCCACATCTTACAACCGGCTTCTGGCCATTTTCCGGATTTCGGTGAACATTAAAGGTAAACCATGCAAGACAATCACAAAATTGTGCCTGTGGTTGACCTATATCAAGTACACAGGGAGACGTGGGTTCGATAATGACGCCGCACTGTTAAATGAATCCAGCCATAACGGGTGGCGCACCATTGTCAGAACCAGCTGCATCCCGTTGAGCGCCAATCTGAAGAAAATACAACTTTGTCCTGTTCAGAGTGCAGCACCACAGGACTGTGACACAACGCAATCATAACCGTCGGGAACAAAAGGAGTAATCAAATGAGAGTGAAACACAAAATGAAGTACGGGGCAGCAATACTCGCCACGTGCATGGGCCTGGCAGTGTCGACAGGAGCTGTCGCCGCCAAGGAAGCATTCAAACCGCTTAATGATGCAGAATTTGAACAGGCAAAAAGTATGTACTTCCAGCGCTGCGCCGGCTGTCACGGTGTGTTACGCGCGGGCGCAACAGGTAAAAGCCTGGAACCCCAGCCGAACAAGGCGAAAAAGAGCAAGGGCACACTCAAGCTGGGAACAAAACGGCTGACCAAGATTATTACGCAGGGCACCGAAGGTGGCATGAATAACTTCGATGACATCTTCACGGCCGAGGAAATCGACCTGCTGGCCAGGTATATCCAGATGGAGCCACCGGTTCCACCGGAAATGCCACTGTCACTGATGAAAGAGCGTCACAAGGTCTATGTTGACCCGAAGGATTATCCCACCAAGCCGCTGCATGGCCGTAACTGGGAAAACTTCTTCGTCGTGATTGAACGTGATGCCGGCAAGATCGCCGTTATCGATGGTGACAAGCATGAAATCGTGGATCACATTGATACCGGTTACGCGGTACACGTCGTCAAGGCAGCCGAGCACCACAAAACGCAGCACACCCCCAAGGGTGAACCTGCCGGTCGTTTCTGGTACACCCAGGGCCGTGACGGCAAGATGACCAAGATCGATCTGTGGCAGAAACCCGGCAACATGCTGGTGGCAGAAACCCAGATGGCCTATGACGCCCGTGACGTGGCCGTATCCGGCGATGGCAAATACGTGATTGGTGGCGGTTACTGGCCTCCGCATTTCGTCATTCTCGATGCCGTCACCATGGAGCCGCTGAAAGTGGTCTCAACCCGTGGCATTAATGTCGATGGTGAATACGTTAATGAAGCCCGTGTTGCCGCCATCTACACCACACCCAACGAGCCTACCTTCTGGGTTGCCGTGAAGGAACTGGGCCAGATGTGGCAGGTTGACTATACCGACCTCGATAACCTGGATATCAATCAGGTGAATTCAGCCAAGTTCCTGCATGACGGTTTCTTCGACCCGACCGGCCGTTACTTCCAGATTGCAGCCAACGCCTCCAACAAGATGGTGATTGTCGATTCCAAGACCGGCAAGCTGGAAGCCATGATCGATACCGACAAGAAACCGCATCCGGGTCCCGGCGCCAACTGGAACGACGATACCTGTGGTCCGGTCGGTGGCACCACTCACCTCGGTGTTGGCAAGGTCACTGTCTGGGGCAATGATCCCAAGGGACACAAGGACCAGGCCTGGAAGATCTGCTACGAGCTGGATACCGACGGTGCTGGCGTGTTCATCCGCACCCATCCGACCTCCCAGTACGTATGGGCGGACCAGACCAAGCATCCGGAACCTCTAATCCAGCAAAGCGTCAAGGTCTTCGACAAGAAAACCCGCAAGGTCGTGAAGACCATCCAGGTGACCAAGGAAGAAGGCAAGGCCGCGGTGCACATGGAGTTCAATGCTGATGGCTCGGAAGTCTGGGTCTCTGTCTGGAACCGTGCGGATGCCTCGAACCCCACCGGTGAAATCGTGGTCTACGATGCGAAGACGCTTGAAGAGAAGAAGCGCATCAAGGGCCTGACCACACCGACAGGCAAGTTCAACGTCTACAACCGTGTGAACCACGTAACGTAATGGCCTGTGCAGGCATTACCTTACGGTAACAACTGAAGAACAGGGCGGGCATAAGCAATTGTGCCCGCCCTTTTTTAATCCGGACAAGAATTTATTACACAAGGGCCTGCGAGGTAGCGGGGTTTTGTTTAATAAACAAACTAACGCAGACGGGTATTGACCATGGTTAAACCAAAACCGAAACCAGGCTTGTTTTCACGCAAGGTACTGTTGGGAACCACACTTGGCGCAGCATTGTTTTTCATGATTGTCGGTGTCATTTTCTGGGGTGGTTTCAATACCGCCATGGAGGCAACCAACACCCTGGACTTCTGTATTTCATGCCATGAAATGGAAGAAAACGTGTACCAGGAGTACAAAAAAACCATCCACTTCACCAACCGCAGTGGCGTACGTGCAACCTGTTCCGACTGTCATGTGCCCGACCCCTGGGTACACAAGGTGGTGCGCAAGATCCAGGCCAGCAACGAGGTACTCCACAAGGTGCTGGGGACGATCGATACCCCGGAAAAATTTAATCAGAAACGTCTGAAACTGGCCAAGAATGTATGGAAGGCCATGAAAGAGACAGATTCACGCGAATGCCGCAACTGTCACAACTTCAATTCCATGAAGCCCGAGGACCAGAAAAAACGCGCGCGCAAGCAGCATATCAATGGCATGGAAGCAGGCAATACCTGCATCGACTGTCACAAGGGTATTGCCCACAGCAAGGTGCATGACCAGTTAACTGAAGAAGAACTGGAGATACTGGAAATCCCGCATCCGGAAAACAAGCGGCCAATCCCGCCACAGTGGCTGGCCTATATGGAACAGGGCAAGAAAGGCGGCAAGAAAAAAGCAGCAGAAGCGGAACAAGCAGCCGAGGAGACACCTGCAGAACCGGTGGCCGCTGCCCTTACCGCTGCAGCACCTGAAAGCACAACAGCAGAAGCCGCAGCTGATGAAACCGAAAGCACTGAGGCTCCTCCAGCGGCTGCCACAGGCGGCTCGGACATCGACTGGAGTAGCGTGGAACCGGTTGAAATCACCCTGTTCTACCCGGGCCAGGCCTCGATGGAATGGATCCTGAAAGGCAGTGATCACAGTGGCAAGCGCTCGTTCGC
>JAOUCV010000303.1 GCA_029859555.1 Gammaproteobacteria bacterium | reverse complement strand
ATCAGCACGCTGAGTGCTATTCATTTTTATTTTTTAGCCACGGAAGCACACGGAAGAATAAAACTGTCCATAGATATTTTTTCCGTGTGCTTCCGTGGCAATAATCTTTATTTATTTGAATCAGCAGCAGGAGTCTGTCGAACCACGGCGGTCATAGTGAGAATACAATGACTCAAAAGATCCAGTTGCAGGAAGCCTTTAAACTGGCACTCAGCATGGTGCTGTTTTACTGGCTGGCACTGACCATGGACTGGGACCTGCCAAAGTTCGGCGCACTGGCGATCGTTATCATCAGCCTTTCCACGACAGGTGCCAGTCTTAACAAGGGCGTCATGCGCGTGGTCGGCACCGGCCTGGGTGCGCTGGCCGGCTTTGTACTGTTATCCTGGTTTTCACAATCCTCGCTTGGCATGTTGCTGGCCACCGCTGCGTGGCTGGTATTCGTTGGCTATTTTCTGCAAACCGCGCGCTCGGGCGACACCTGGTTCAATGCCGGCTTTCTCGCCGTTGCGGTGTGGTCTTCCAGCTATATGAAAGTCGATACCGCGTTTCACTTTGCGACTACCCGCTTTCTGGAAACCGCTGCAGGGGTACTGATCTTTACCCTCGTCAGCGCCCTGCTCTGGCCACGCAACTCGGGCCCCGCACTGCAGCAGCAGGGACAGGCTATCTGGCAAGACATGCAAACACTGTTCAATAGTTACCGGCAGCAATTATCGACCGGCGCCATAGATGCAGAAACGGCAGACCTGCGCACCCGCCTTGCCGGTGAACACCAGCAGCTGCTGGCGACACTGGATGCCGCTTATGCTGATACCCCCACGGTAGGCGCGAAAAAACGCAGCTGGGAAATATTACGTATCAAGCTGCGGGCCTTTGGCAGTGCCCAGGAATTATGGCGCGAAAGTATTAATGACTGTCGTGAGCTACCACTGGACGAGTTGCTTCCTGGTTTGACAGTGGCTCTCGACATCCTGACCCAACGTCTGAAACGTGGTCGCATGCTTTGGGAAGATCAAAAAACAGACATCATTGAAGACGACTTTGATGACACGACACTGTTAAAAGAAATACATCTGCAGGTAGACAAGCCGGCCTGCAACGCACTGTCCCATTTTCAGCAGGCTGCACTGATGAATTTCGTCATACAGTTGCAGGCACTCGACCAGAACAGCCGCAACCTTCTGCAAACCCTGCGGGTACTGGCAAACCTGGAGGCGGATAACTCACTGCCTGCACACACCCGTCCTGGCGACCTCTACCAGCCTTCATTCTGGAATCCCGAGCGCCTGTTGCGGGCGGTATTCCCGGCCGCCTGCTGGGTAGTTGGCTACGCTTTCTGGTTCTATGTCGAACCGCCCGGCGGGCCGGCCATCCCGATGATGGGCGCCGCCTTCGGGCTAATGATGGTAATGGCACCCGCCAACCTTTTCGGCCTGCTGATCGTGCTGCTGCTGAGCATGTTCATCACTGTCGCACCGGTGTATATGCTGCTGATGCCGTCGCTCGATTCCGGCTTCGGCCTGCTGGCACTGATTTTCATTTACACCATGGTATTCGGTTATCTCGGCGGCCGTTCCCCGATACTGAAAATGGGGCCACTTGCGATGTTTGTCATGATGGTCGATATCAATAACCAGCAGGTCTATTCATTCATCTTGCTGGTCACTGCCGGCCTGGTGATGCTACTGGGTGTTACCATCGTGGTGATTGTGCATCGCCTGCTGAGCCCGATGCATCCGGAGAAAATATTGCTGCGCAGTGTGCACCGTTTTCTGTCCGGCAGTGCGCGCATTGTCGATGACCTTCACATTCGACAACCGCGTCAGCAACAGCAAGCACGCAAACGCAGAAAACGTGTTTTCGAAACCGCCATCCTGCCGATCTCTGCCCAGCTGTTAAGTATCGAGAAGAACCTCGATTACGAGCTGTTCCCTGACAACACACCGGAAAAGGTCCGGCACCTGGTGGACAGTCTGCAGGCTGTACGGCTGCGCATGCAAACCCTGGAAACAGCCTATACAACTGCTGCAAACGAGTCCCCCGAGTTGATGAAATCGCTGGAGTCAATTGACGGCAAGTGGCGAAATTACGTTAGTGATACGCTGCGGCACTGGTCGCGACCGGGACACAGGGAAAACCGGGTACGCCTGCAGGACTCGACAATCTCAATGTCGGAAGAAGTGGAACGGAAGCTCGACAAGCTGCAATCTGATACAGACCCTGGCAGCATCGACAAACAGGGGCTGCGTAATGTTTACGCAGTAATCGGCAGCACCCAGAGCCTGCTGGATGCCATGCAGGAGCTGGGTGAAAACATGCAGCAGATTAACTGGCAGCAGTGGTCGGTTGCCCGTTTCTGACAGCAACAATCACGCATGAAATACATACCTGTAAACAATAAACACCGTACAGGGGAAATCCATACCCGAACACCAAACATATAGAACCGGCATAAAAAAAGCGGCCATAAAGGCCGCTTTTATAAGCAACAATGCTACGTCTTATTTAAAGGAATAAGCAAAACCAATCAGTGCGGATAACTGTTCGTCCTCGCTGACGATGGTACTGTCTGTAATCTCATCGCCGAAGAATTCATAACGCAAGCCGCCCATGAACATCCACTGCGAATTTGGACTCTGATAGGCTGCAACGATACCCAGACGGTAGTTAACATCACTGTCCGCCGTGTAAGGGTTTGCATTCTTGGCTCGTGACCTCACACCATAGTAGTAATCATTGTAATCATCACTCTGCCAGACGACCGATGCTGCCGGGGTGATCATCCAGGGGCCAGCCTTATGCCGGTAGAAGATCTCGCCGACGGCCTGGGCACCATCGCTGTTATCGGTTATATCCTGAACAGCGGAGAACTTGAAGCCAAGATTTTCGGGCTTCCAGATCACCTGGCCACCCACACCAAACGAGGCATCCTTGTCACCATTGCCTTTCAGGGCCTTGCTGTCACTTTCGTCGTAACCGTCTCCCAGGAACTGGCCAATGACCGCCACCTCCAGGGCATTAGAATCGAGGAAATCCCAGCCGATGGTGGCGCCACGGGCAAAGAAATGCTCGCCCTCATATAACACGATTGGCACCGGTTGTGACTTCTCACTGCTGGAATAACTCCGGTAGGGCTTGTCCTTGTAGAGAACACCGAGTCCCAGTGAGAGCGGTCGTTTTCCCTGACCGACAGAGAACTCGTCGGCCATGACCGACTGGCTGAGGAACAGTGCAGCGGCACTCAGCACCAAACCATGTATCAGTTTCATCTTCTTCACTTTCTCCC
>JAOUCV010000302.1 GCA_029859555.1 Gammaproteobacteria bacterium | reverse complement strand
AGGCAGCGCGACAAGCGCAAGTTTGACGAGGAGGAAGAAGCCTTTCTGGTGACGCTGGCGGCACAACTGGCCGGTGCCATCACCCATGCCGGTGCCATTGGCCGGATGTCAGCGGTGGTATCACCCGCACGCATGACAGCCGCGCTCAGTGGCCTGCCAGGTGCGCCCGGTGTTGCCATTGGCCGGGTGATGGTTGTTTACCCGCCTGCAAACCTTGAGGCGATTCCTGATCGTCTGATTGATGATGTCGACAGCGAGATTGCCGAGTTTACAGAGGCGGTCAAGGCGGTGCAGGACGACTTGCGCGCCTACGCCAATCGCATGTCTGCCGTCCTGCCGGCAGAGGAACTGGCGCTGTTTGATGCATTATTGCTGATGCTGGATGGCGACAGCCTGGTCGGGGAAACCATTGAACGTATACGCCAGGGGAACTGGGCGCCGGGAGCCTTGCGCGAAACCATTGCGCAACATGTACAGGTGTTCGACGCCATGGCGGATTCCTACCTGCGGGAACGCGCCAGTGACATCCGCGATCTTGGGCGCAGGATTCTTACGCACATACAGAGTGGCCGGCCGGTCACGCCTGTCGCCTATCAAAAAACCGTGCTGGTCGGTGAAGATATCAGCGCCGGTCAGCTGGCGGAAATTTCACAGGAGAATCTGGCGGGTATCGTATCTGCCAGCGGTTCCAGTTCATCGCATGTGGCGATTCTTGCGCAGGCCATGGGAATCCCCGCTGTCATGGGTGTCAGTGACCTCTCTGTAGGTCGGCTGGAAGGTCAGAAGATCATTGCGGACGGCTACCGCGGTGATGTGTTTATCAATCCGTCCGCCCTGGTAATGGAAGAGTTTGTACGCCTGCAATCAGAAGAGAGCCAGCTGTCTGAAGTACTCAGACATGTTGCCGGCGAGGATTCCGTGACGCCCGACGGTGTGACGGTTCCCCTGTATCTGAATGTCGGGCTGGTATCGGGTGTCGAGACCGAGGCCCGGGCAGAAGGTGACGGCGTAGGCCTGTACCGCACCGAGATCCCGTTCCTGATGCAAGAGCGGTTCCCTGGTGAAGAGGAACAACTGCGTATTTATCGCAAGGCACTGGAAGCCTTTGCGCCGAGACCGGTAACCCTGCGCACCCTGGATGTGGGTGGCGACAAGATGCTGACGTATTTTCCCGTGCATGAAGACAACCCGTTCCTTGGTTGGCGTGGTATCCGGATTTCTCTGGATCACCCGGAGATTTTCCTGACGCAGATCCGCGCCATGCTGCGCGCCAGTGTCGGCCTCGATAATCTGACCATCATGCTGCCGATGATTTCAACTGTATGCGAACTGGACCTTGCCATTGTCCTGATCAACCAGGCACTGGACGAATTGCTCGAGGAAGGAGAAGCCGTCGTGCGTCCGCCAATCGGCATCATGATCGAAGTGCCCTCGGCGGTGTACCAGGTTGGTGCCCTGGCAAAGCGGGTGGATTTCTTTTCCATTGGCACCAATGACCTGACCCAGTATCTGCTGGCGGTTGATCGTAACAATACGCGGGTGGCAAATCTTTATGACTCGTTACACCCGGCTGTGCTGTGCGCAATCAGACAGGTAATCAATGAGGCGCATCAGCTGGGCAAGCCGGTCAGTGTTTGCGGTGAGATGGCCGGTGACCCGGCTTCGGTGCTGGCGTTGCTGGGTCTGGGGGTAGACAGTTTGAGTATGAATGCCAGTAACTTTTCGCGTGTCAAATGGGTGATACGCAGTTTTACCCGTGATGAGGCGCGCGATTTGCTGGAGCAGGTGTGGTTGCTGGAAGATCCGGGCGCTATTCGGGAGTTGTACAACGGTGTACTCGAGCAGGGCGGCCTGGGCGGCCTGGTACGGGCGGGCAACTGATGGACCTGGATATATTGTAACTAATTGATATTAATATCTAATTACGAATTTCAGTGCGGGCGCGGGTGTATCTCCAGTCAGGGATGGTGGCATCCGGGGCCGGCAATGCTTATATTGTACGTATGTGAAATTGTAGTGGCATTCAATGGATAACGGAGTTTGATATGGGACAGGCAGCAGTTGATTACAGTACTGATCTGGTCACCGGCGATCTTGCGCTGACAGAAGCAGCCCGCGGCAAAATGCGCGAGTTGTTCAACCAGATTGAAGACGATGATATGAAAGCTATCCGGGTATTTGTTTCCGGTGGTGGTTGTGGCGGTATGGGTTACGGTATGACGTTTACCGACAGCCGTTCTGAATACGACAGTGTGCGTTCGGAAGAAGGTTTTGATATCTATGTCGATGCCGTTGCGCTGAACTTTCTGCGCGGTGTTGAAATAGATTATGTTGAGAAACCTACCGGCGCCAGTTTTGTATTCAACAATGCATTTGCCGTAACCGGCGGCTCGGGTACCTGCGGTGCATGTGGCTCGGCTGGCGGAGGATGTGCCTGATCAGGGTCGTCAGCAGACGCGCAAGCGTCTGCTGCTGATTGCCCCCCCGAACAGTTATCGTACTGTTTCCTATCTTGAGTCTGCCCGCCGCCAGGGGGTGGATGTACTGGTTGCTTCCGAAGGCGAACACTCTCTTGTTGGTGCCATTGCCAGTGGTCTGCACATTGACCTGGATTCGCCGCAAGCTTTAGAGCACTTGTTACGGGCGAACCGGGAACACCCTTTTGCCGGTGTCGTCGCAACGGATGACACTACAGTAGAGCTGGGTAGTCGCATTGCCCGGGCACTGGACCTCCCGCATAACCCCCCGCAGTCTGCGCAGTATTCACACCGCAAGGACCTGTCCAGGCAAGTACTGCAGGCGGCGGGTGTTCGGGTGCCCGGCTTTCGTGTTGTCAGTCTCACCGGGGCCCTTGCGCCGCAACTGGAGGGACTGACATTTCCCTGCGTGGTGAAGCCGCTATCGTTATCGGCAAGCCGGGGAGTGATACGGGCTGACACAGGCCAGCAAGTGGAGTCTGCCTGCCTGCGGATTCAGTCGATTCTCGCGGCTGAAGGTGTGGCTGATGAATATGTCAGCTCCCATTTGCTGGTTGAAAGCTTCATATCGGGTCCGGAAGTGGCACTTGAGGGTTTGCTGCACAGGGGAAAACTGGATGTGCTGGCGATCTTTGACAAGCCGGATCCACTGGAAGGGCCGTTCTTTGAAGAGACCTATTACACTACGCCTTCGCGGCATGCCGCTGCGATTCAGCAGGAAATTATCCAGTGTGTCAGGGATGCCTGTGAGGGACTCGGCTTGTGCGAAGGTGCCGTGCATGCAGAAGTGCGTATTGGTGACTCCGGTTGTGTCATTATTGAAGTG
>JAOUCV010000301.1 GCA_029859555.1 Gammaproteobacteria bacterium | reverse complement strand
AAACCTTGCGGATCCATACCTGCACCCGGCCTGCTGTCACATCGCCACAGAAAGCGGATTGAAATAGTGTTTGCCGGTCTTGGTCAGGTATATCTGTTCAAGCAATGCCTCGTATTCACGGTCATTATCAACCAGGTTAATACCGGAGGTATTGACGATTAACAGCGGCGCATCATCGTAGTTAAGGAACAGTCGAGAGTAGGCCTCGGACAGGTTACGCAAGTATTCCGCATCTATCTTGCGCTCGTACTTGATACCGCGCCGGGAAATTCGCTTCAGCAGTACATTTTCCGGCGCCTGCAGGTAAACCACCAGGTCCGGCACCGGCGCATCCACGGTGACATGGCGGTAGACCTGCTCGTAGAGCTTCAGCTCTTCAGCACCGAGTGTAAGTTCGGCAAACAGGCGGTCTTTTTCCATCAGAAAGTCGGCGACCTGAACCGGCTGAAACATGTCTGCCTGCCGCATCGCCTCAATCTGGCGTACCCGCTGAAACAGAAAAAACAACTGCGCCGGCAAGGCGCCGGATTGCGGGTCCTGATAGAAACGTTCCAGAAACGGGTTTTCGTCTGCACCTTCGAGCAGCAGGTCGGTCTCAAAGCTTTTCGCCAGGCGTTTCGCAAGGCTGGTCTTGCCAACCCCGATCGGACCTTCAACGACGATATAGCCGGGTCGTTCTCTTTCCATTAAGCGGTAACCAGTTTCTTCAGGGAGTGGTTCTCGCACTTGTTGATCAACGCGGTCAATCGGCCCTGCCCGGGGACATTGAGATCACCCGCCAGTTCCGCCAGCGGGATGATGACAAAATCACGCTCACGGATACCGGGATGCGGCACTGTTAAATCAGCTGTATCGATCTTTACCTTGCCATATAACAGCAGATCAAGATCAATAATCCGCGGCCCCCATTTCTCGGCGCCGCGCTCACGCCCCTGCAGATCCTCAATACGTTTCAGCGCCGCCAGAAAATCATCAGGCGAGAGCAGGGTATCCATGGCGACCACCGCGTTAACGTAATCCGGCTGATCGGCAGGCCCCATGGGCTTGCCTCGATACAGACTGGAACGTCCGACGTGGATGGTATCAGGAATCATTTCCAGTTCTTCAACGGCTTCCAGCACCTGGGTCACCGGATCATCAAGATTACTTCCCAGTCCTATATATACACGTACTGTCACTCTGACTTTACCTCCGGTTTGGCTTTGGAACGCCTGCGACGGCGTTTTCGCGGTCGTGCAGGCGTTGTTTTTTGCACCCCATCCTGCGGATTATCTTCCTGAAACTTCGTCCACCATTCGCCCGTTGCGACCGGCACTTCGCCGGCCTCTGCACGTAACAGCAGAAAATCATAAGCGGCACGAAAACGCGGATGGCTCAGCATCCGTCGACTGCGACGCCCTCCCATGTCCTCAAGCCGTAACTGTAACATCCAGATTTCACGCATGGGCAGGGAAAATCGCTTTGGCGTGGACATCACGAGCGCTTGCTCACTGATAATCTGCGAGCTTGCATGCTGCAGGGCCTGTACCGGATGCTGCCCTTGCGCCTCCAGCTGTGCCGCGCGTTCACGCACCGGCTGCCACAGGAACAGGGCAAACAGGAATGCCGGCGTTACCGGCTTGCCCTCTGCAATACGCGTATCGGTATTTTTCATGCCACGTGTTACCAGCGCCTGAAAACAATTGCCTTCATACGCCAGCGACTGTTCCGTCATCGGAAACAACTGGCCAAACAGGTTGTAGTGCCGCAGCATTTCGAAATTATCCAGCGCACTGCCGCCCATGAACAGTTTCAGCATTTCATCAAACAGACGTGCCGGCGGTATATCACCCAGCAACGGGGCAAGCCGAACAATCGGCTCCTCGGTGTTCGCCTCGATGCGAAAACCCAGCTTGGTAGCAAAACGCACCACCCGAAGCATGCGCACCGGGTCCTCGCGATAGCGGGTATCCGGATCACCGATAAGCCGCAACAGGCCGGCATCAATATCCGCCATGCCACCGGTATAATCGACTATCGAAAAATCTGCGACGTTGTAATAGAGCGCGTTGACCGTGAAGTCACGCCGGAATGCATCACCCTCAATATCCCCGTAAACATTGTCACGGACGAGTCGCCCTTCCTGATCAGTCTGTTGCGCCGCGGAATCAGCGCCGGCCTCATGCACCGCGCGAAAGGTCGCCACCTCGATCACCTCGCGCCCGAACACCACATGCGCCAGTCGGAAACGACGGCCAATCAGGCGACAATTACGGAACAGGCGACGCACATCCTCCGGATGTGCGTCGGTAGCAATATCAAAGTCCTTGGGCTCGCGCCCGAGCAGCAGATCGCGCACCCCGCCGCCAACCATGTGCGCCTGGTAGCCGGATTCTTTCAACCGGTACAACACCTTCATGGCATTTGGACTGATATTGACCCGGGAAATCGGATGTTCCGGCCGGGGGATAAGGGTGGCTGCGTTGTGGATATCGGTACTTCCCTTGTTGCTCACTGCTGTTGCTTGTGGATGATTAGCTTGGGCGTATAATACCATCGCTTCGCAGCCATGTACTGGTCTTGCAACGCTCCCTTCGTCTAGTGGTTAGGACACTGGCCTCTCACGCCGGTAACAGGGGTTCGAGTCCCCTAGGGAGCGCCATTTTCTACATTTTCACACCACCCTGGTGGTCTCTCATGCCATTTTGAAGGCATGTCAGCTGCTGCGGTGTAGCAAGCCGGGCAACCCATGCAATCAGCCTCTGACAAACCATCCTACCCGGCAGCGGGGCTTTTTACCCGGCTGGTTGCCATGTTCTATGACTCGCTGCTACTGCTATCCGTCCTGCTGATTGCCACAGCGCTCGCCCTGCTGGCCACCAAGGGCACCCTGCACTACCACAACCCGTTTTTCCGGACGTTTCTGTTCCTGATCTGTTTTTCCTTTTATGCCTGGTTCTGGTTACATGGCGGGCAAACGCTGGGAATGCGCGCCTGGCGCCTGCAGTTACAAAGTCTTGACGGCGGGCCCGTCAGCATCTGGCAGGCGCTGCTGCGTTTTATGGTAGCCATTCCGTCGCTGGCGCTTGGCGGAATAGGCCTGTGGTGGATGCTGGTCGACCGGGACAAGCTTGCCTTGCATGACCGCTTTTCCGAGTCGAGGATTGTGCGTCTGCCAAAGAAATAACCCGGACAGTAACAGGCTATCGTCCGCTCAGAGTCGCCTGACAGCGTGGATACCGAACAATAAAAATACCAACCCGGGCAATATCACCGTGAGCAACGGGTTAAAGCCGAACACCTGGCCCATCTGGGTAACAACCTGGCTTAACAGATAGAAGCCGAAACCCACCAG
>JAOUCV010000300.1 GCA_029859555.1 Gammaproteobacteria bacterium | reverse complement strand
TCATTGCCGGTTGGCTGCTCATCGAAGAAGGCGGCCAGCGTTGCATCAAGTTCTGCCTGCGGGCTGTTTTTGCCGTTATCAGAATAAAAGAAACGCGCATCATCAACGGCGTTACTGTAATTGTCAGTAATGATTTTTGATTGCCGGTAATGGCCAAGATTAAGCCATTCCCGATGCTGCCAGAGCTTGTTGTCGTCTGCGCGCTGTTGCAGTGTCCGGATATAGCTGCTGTTGTCAGCAGCGATGGCTGTTGCTGATGCCAGCAGGCAGGTGAAAACGGTCAGGAAGATATATTTCAGATACATAAGCAGATAAAAAAATGCCCTGTATCAACAATGATACAGGGCATTGATATGCAGATATTTTGCTGTTTCTATACGGTGTACTTGGCCAGCGTCTCGTCATTCTGCATGATGCCGTGCATGGCGGTCAGTGCTTCGCCGGCAGTGACATCTTCGCTGGGAAAGATAACGGCAAAGTTTTCATGCATGGTGTCTGCAAAGGCATCGCGATCCTGGGGTTCGATACCCATCATGACAGCGACGGCATCCAGTGCATCACCATGGCCGCGTGCCACATCTTCGGAGAACTCGTCCATGATCGGTGACATGACGATTTCCTTGCCGCCATAAGTCAGGGTGCCATTGGTTGAACAGCCATTGGTGCCGCTGGTCATGCCGAAGGTGGCGTTGCCGGAGGTACCGTTGGTAGTTGAGGCAAAGATGTGGTTGCCCAGACCGGAAGTACCGTCAAACAACATGTTGCCCCAGCCGCAGTTCGGCCCCCCCGGGGCTTCTGCAAAAGCAGTGGATGAGGCTGTCAGCAGGATGATGCTTGTAATGTATTTTTTCATATTAACTCTCTCCATGTTAATCAGGAATAAATTGTGTGAAGCGGGCGCAGCATATAACTCTGAAGTCAGAGGGGCAACCGTGACGGTTATCTCTAACGCGGGGAGGAAAATGTCGGCTGCCAGTTGCACATTCCATTGCCGGGGGAAGCGTAGCAGGGCTTGCTGCTGACATCCGGTTTCAGTGAGCGCTTCATCGCGGCGACTGGATGGTCGCTGTTGTTCGGAGATGTCGTTAAATATGTCTTCTATCTATTATAGATTAACCCGTAAATACAGTAAGATATGATGTTATTTATAAAGAGAATAAATATAGTGCCAGCGTCGATTCCGTTGTCACCGTCAATTACAGTTACATCGCAAGGCCGGTTTGTCCTCAAAGTTTCTCCCGGGTTTAGAGATTTTCTGTTGTGAATCTACATTGACAGGGACCACTGCTTCATCCTCAAGACAGGTGCTCAGCCGAATCAGCAGAAGGATTTTCGGAACAATGTTGATGCTCTTTGCAGGTGTCGGTCTCTGGCGAAGGCTTGTTAATGATTATGCGAGGCAACTCTGCTGCGGATTGCAGGTCTACCGGGTACGGTAGACTGCCAAGTACCAGCATGGATTCAAAGGCTTGCGTAGTTTGTCTTGGAACACCGAATGGTTATACTGAAACGGGCATGACAGCCGGAATTATTGATAATGAACAGGTGGATAACTATATGAAAGTGGCCGCTGGACTGGCAGGGCTTTTGCTGTTGCTGGCAGTCTCGGCTGCTGCGGCGAGTCCGTTCCTTGAGCGCCTGCGCCTGGATCATGCGGCGCTGGTTGCGGCGGAGGCAGACTTTCATGCGCGCCGTGACCGCGGGTCGCTACAGGGAAATGAATTGACGGATTATGCCGGCTATGTGGCACGCCTGCACCGCCAGGTGGCAGAAGATTGTGCGGCACTGGCGCGAGACAATATTCCGGTGCCTGCCGGGCTTTCCTGTCCGGAGTCAGCGGTCGTACTGATTGCTCCGGCAGCCGTTGACCAGGCAGGCGAACAGACCGGTAGCGAGAAAACGGCTGACCTTGATGCAGAGCTGTTTTCCGGGATCAGCGAGTTCGACGAGATGCTGTTGCGTGAACAGGAACGTATAAAATCAGCTACCCCGCATGCCGGAGGCGGCGGGGCGGCGGGTGGCGGTGCAGGTGGTGGTGACGGCGAGGGTGACGGCGACGGAGATTCGGGAGAATATGAAGCTGCGGGAGGTGAAGCCGGCGAGGGCGAGGGCGATGGACAGGTGGCCACAGGCGAGGGCGACAGCAGTGACTATGACGGTAGTGCCGGTAGCGGTTCAACGCGGCCCGCCGGGAAAGGTCAGCCTCCACCACCCGGTACACCGGATGGCAGCGATGATGATGTCGTTGCGCGACAGTTACGTGAGGCCGCCGAGAAAGAAACGGATCCGGTACTGAAAAAGAAACTCTGGGAAGAATATCGGAAATACAAGGAAGGAACCTGGTAGCGTGAAGCGATTGTATCTTCTGTTGTTTGTTTGTCTTGCCGCATGGCAGCTTGGCGGCTGCAGCACGCTCGGGTTCAGCCGCAATATTGATGGCAATGTACCACTCAACAAGGCCGCTACCGAAGTGCCCGAAAATCAACTGCTGGACGTCTGGATCGAGTTGTTCGAACCGGGCACGCTGCCGGAAGATGAGGATGATGCCATGGGTTTGTCTATGGACATTCGCGATGCAGAGGCACGCTACATGCCGGAGCAATTGCGTTCAGCCATGGAGGCAACCGGTTACTGGGGAGCGGTGCGTGTGGTGCCGCAAAATACCGAAGGGGCAGAGCTACTGGTGCGTGGCACCATTATTGAATCTGACGGTGAACAGCTGGAACTGGAAATCACCGCATTCGATGCTACCGGGCGTGAGTGGTTTAATCAAAATTACGAGGAAGAAATCGAGGCTGACGCCTACCGCCGTAGCGAGAGCAGCGGTGATGATGTGTTTTATTCGCTCTACCATGCCATCGCCAATGATCTGGCTGCTTTTCGCCAGCAATTGACGGCAAAGGATATTGTCAGCATTCACCAGGTTGCCGAGTTGCGCTTTGCCGCCGACCTCTCGCCGGATGCTTTCTCGGATTATCTTTCACTCGACAGCAAGGGGCGCTACAGCGTCTCACGTCTGCCGGCAGCTGGTGAGCCGATGTTCCGCCGCGTGCTGGCAATACGTGACCGTGACTTCCTGTTAATCGATACCCTGAACGGTCACTTTGATAATTTTATTCGTGAAATGGATGTTCCCTATAGCGAGTGGCGCAAGGCGCGCAGTGAAGAGGCGGAAGCCTTGCGCAAGGTTGAAAATGATGCGCTCAAACGCAAGCTGATCGGTGCAGCGGCAATCCTCGGGGCGGTGGTGCTGGAGTCCTCAAACAACGGTAACTACGGAACCTCGGTGCTGCGTGATTCCTTGATTCTCGGTGGAGCCTATGCCATCAAGTCCG
>JAOUCV010000299.1 GCA_029859555.1 Gammaproteobacteria bacterium | reverse complement strand
GGTTCATATTCGAGAGCCTGGCGGTCATCTCCTGCATGTCTGTGTTGATCCTGACCATGTCGTGATCAATGGTGCTAATGCTCGTGTTCATATTAAAAACCGACGTGGTCATGGCGCCGACATCTTTATTCATTTCCACCATGGACCCGGCAATGGCGGGAATCCCGGAAATATTCTTGCCCATCGAGTCGACGTATACCGAGATATTGCGCATATCCTGTGACATGGAACCGAAGCGGCTGTACATGCTCTCGAGGTGATCAGTCATGATCACCATGTGGTTGGCCATCTGATAGATCATGAATACCAGGTAGATTGAAGACAGCGTCAGGGTGGCAAAAACGGCCCGCAAGATAAAACGGGTTCTGTTTGCAATCCTTGTTCCCGCGACATCGAAATGTTCCATATCACTGCGGAACTTGACCATCGATCTGGCAATCGCCTCAAAGGCATCAAGCTTTTTTTCTTCGGCAGCGGCAGTGTCGTCACTATCCACAATTAATCCATCGGATTAAATATGTTGAACATGCGCATCGGGCCGGACATCCGGTTAACATCCCGGCCCATGTGTTGTACCGCGGGATCGAGCCCGCGCATCTGCCAGGTCATGTTGGTAACCTGGCCGGTCACACCGTGAACCTGGTTATTGAGACTGCCAATAGTCTGGTTCATGTTGGCAACTTCAATGCGCATACCGTCAACGCTGCCGGTGATATCGCTGGTGGCCAGGGTAATGGCAGGCACATGGGAAATATTGTGTTCCATGCCTGAGAGCGTAGTCCGCATCGTCGACATATCCTCGGACATCGAGAAAAACTCCACGTTCATCGTCTCCAGCGCATCAATCATCGCATCCATCTTGGATGTGAACGCATACAGCATCAAAAGCAGGATGAGCGTCACGACGCCAAGGCTTACCATCCCGATCCGCAAAATGGCGGTCACCCGCATGGCAACGCGCAGGCTCATCGCATTGCGGATTTCCATTGCCCGGCTGAAGTCTGCAGTCGCCTCACGGATCCGTTGTTCTTGTTGTGTCGTTATTTCCATCTTTAATTACGCTGTTGCAGACCGACTAACCCACATTAGTTAACTTTTACCGTATCCGTCAAGGGGTTAGGGCGCGGGTTTCAGTGCTGGCCTGACCGTACTGATGGATATCCCGGGGGGAGTGTGCTGATATCAGGCATGTTTGAGCCGATGATTAAATGTGGATTGCCTGATTTATCAATCTTTTGCCTGTAATGCCTGCCCCTCAAAGCGGATTCCTTCCCAGCCATGCAATATGAAGTTGCGAATATTCGTGTGGTCGTCCTTGTCCGGGTGGCCCAGCACATCCTCGCGATAGTATTTTCCGAAACAGGCGAGTGTCTGGCGCTCACTTAGATGGTTTAATTTTCCAAACGCAAATATCTTGCAGGACCCTTCGTTAGTGCCGGCTTCATTGGTGACAGCAGCGCTGCCGCTGCCATTGTGAAAGCGGGTTGGCGAGTAGCTGTAGGATTGCTCGATGGTGCTGATGACCTCGCTAAAATCAATGTTGTCGGGGTCGTTGTTGAGTCTTTTGATGAGTTCGTCGGTTGTCATGGCAGCTAAGCCCGGTTTAATTAGCGCGTGTCGGATGTGGCTTGCCAGTATAAAATAGAAAAAACCCGGCTCCCAGCCGTAATTGGTCTGTAAATATATATAGAGGAAACATGTTATGAATTGGACAGTTTATTTATCCGGTGAAATACACACCGACTGGCGTGAGAAGATCATGCAGGGCGCCCGGGCCAACAAGCTGCCGGTGGAATTTACCTCTGCTGTAACAGATCATGAGGCAAGTGATGCCGCAGGTGATGTGCTGGGTGTTGAGAGCGATAGCTACTGGCGTGATCACAAATCATCGAAAGTAAACGCTATACGTACAAAAACCCTGCTCGAGCAGTGTGACCTGGCGGTGGTGCGATTTGGTGACAAGTACAGGCAATGGAATGCCGCTTTTGAAGCCGGTTTTTGTGCGGCGCTGGGCAAGCCTTATGTCACCTTGCATGATGAAGATATTATTCACCCGCTGAAAGAGGTGGACGCCGCGGCGATGGCCTGGGCCAAAACACCGGATGAAGTTGTTGAAGTATTGAAATACGTGACAACAGCCAAAGCCGTCTAGGCATTCTGCAGCAGCGCTCCTTGTCCGCTGCTGCAGTCGCGATATTTAATCGGCTGGTTGCTAGAACAGGCTCTTTGCCAGGTTCAGCAGACCGCCGGGATTGTCGAGCAGCGTGCCGCCCTTGCTTGAGTTGTCGATTAATTGTGGCAGCGCTTCTTTCAGGCCATTTAGTATTGAGTCTTCATCGCTGTCGAGTTCCGAGGCCATGGCGGCAACCTTGTCTTTACCGACTACCTCGCGAACCTGTGTTGTAGAAATGCCGGCATTGTCGCCGTCGCCCAGCCAGGATGCGGCGATGGCACCAAGATCCTGGCCTTGCATGGCGCTGATAAGGCTGCCGAGATCGAGCTTTCCGTTGCTGTCGGACAGCAGTCCGCCGAGTGCTTTATTGATTGAGTCGGCATTGACGCCGTTGCCCAGTTGGCTGGCGAGTAACTGTGAGCCCAGTTGCATAAGATCCATGGATTTTCCCCTTTTTGCTGTGTTGGATAGTGATAGTTCCGGCTGCTGCAGAATGAGTGACAGAGTATAGTCAAAACAGTTCATGTTGGCTTGTTTGAAGGTGCGCCCCGAACACGATTATTTTTTGAGGTTTGCTGGAAAAGCTATTGATTATTAATAATTATATTATGACTATTACCATGCAGGTACCGCTTTGTAATATATGCTCGGCGCCTGGGCCACAGCCGCGGGAGGCTTTATGCAACGGATAGCTGTTTTTTGCCGGCGGAAGCTGGAATTCGCCACAGCAGGGCGCTGCCAGCACCGTCCTGCAGGTGGCGCGCGGTGCGGCCGCTATCAGGTGATGCTGAACGGGTGGCTTTTTACGACGGGGGTGTGGGCTGCGACAGAAAAAAGATAGCCAGTGGCATTTCCGGTGCTGGCATCGACAAAAACATCATGGATTGCTACCGCTTTATCATGCATAACTATGTTCCCGGAGGAACGCTGCATAATGAGCGTGCGCGGAAAGCATTTGTACGGCCGCTGAGCGGCCCGCTCCAAAAAATGGTGAAAGCGCGCTGGCTGGCTGATGCGCAGGGTTAGCGGAAGAAGCGCAAGGCGCCCGGGCAATTGCTGGATTCTGTGAATAATGACCGGTCCAGGATTGAGGTGATACGCCAGCTGCTGGCCATGCGTACGCTGTCAGCGCTATTCTGTGTGCGTGGCAAGTTCAGGATGTGCTTTGG